>JBEHCB010000097.1:0-8095 GCA_041192885.1 Actinomycetota bacterium | reverse complement strand
CTGATGCGCAGCCTGCGAATGTAAATCTGCGGAGTCTGCTGGATACATATGTTGCGCAGCGTCGGGACGATTGGAAGTTGCGCGGAGACATCCGCGACTATGCGTCCAAGCCGCTGCCGATGGGTGGTGCGGTGTCTAACATCGCCGGCCGCAACTGGGTGATGATCGGTGACGCGGCAGCGTGCATCAACCCGCTCAACGGCGAGGGAATCGATTACGGGTTGGAGACCGGTCATCTGGCGGCGCAAGCGTTGCAGGAGCACGCGGACTTGACTTCCGTTTGGCCCTGGATTCTGTTCGCCGAATACGGATATTCGTTCTCCATCGCACGCAGGCTGGGCAATTTGTTGACAAAACCTGGCTTCTTACCCAAGGCCGGCCCCATCGGGATGCGCTCGCGCTGGATGATGGAAATCGCGTTGCGCCTGATGGGAAATCTGGTGAGCGACGAAGACACCGACGCAGTTGCACGACTGTGGCGGGGCGCCGGCCGTTGGAGCGTCAGCCAAGATTTACGCAAACCCTTTGGAGTTCGCTGATCAGTCGGCGAATGCTCGAGTTCAGTCGAGCAATACCGCGCTCTGCCGAGTGAGGCGCGAATACACCCCGTCCCTTGCAAGCAACTCCTCGTGAGTTCCGATCTCAGCGATACGGCCATCTTCCATAGCGACAATGCGATCGGCCGTGCGGATGGTGCTAAGCCGGTGGGCGACGATGAATGTGGTGCGGCCGGTCATCAATCGCACAAGTGCTTCTTGCACCAACACCTCGCTTTCGGTGTCCAAGGCGCTCGTTGCTTCGTCTAACACCAACACCCGCGGATTGCGTACGAGAGCGCGGGCGATCGCAAGTCGTTGACGCTGGCCGCCGGACAGTGTTGCTCCGCGTGGTCCGAGCAGGGTTTCGATCCCTTCTGGCAGCTCTTGTACGAACTCCCATGCATTCGCCGCGTGCAATGCAGCGATGATGTGCTCGAGGTCGGGATCGGCCAACCCGTAACCGATGTTCTCGGCAACCGTGCCTTCGAACAGCACCGTCTCCTGCGGAACCACTGACACGAAAGTGCGGTATGTGCGCAGATCCAGTGTCTCCATGTCGATTCCGTCGAGCAAAATCTGGCCGCCGGATGGACGCAGAAATCCAATCGCCAGATTCACTAACGTCGATTTTCCCGCACCGGATGGGCCAACCAGGGCGATGGTTTCGCCGGCGGTCACATTCAGGTTGATGTGCTCGACGGCTTGCGCACCCGCGAGCGGATAGACATAAGCAACATCGCGGAAAGTGATGTTGCCGCGAACCGCGGTGACGGCAGCGCGCCCTTCGTTGTGCTCGACATCGTCGTTTTCAAGCAGTTCGCCGAGGGAACGCACTGACGCCAAGCCCTTCGCTGCGACCGGAGCGATGTTTGTCAACATCGCCGCGCTTCCCGCCAGCAAGCCGAAGTAACTGCTGACCATGACGACATCACCGGCAGAAACTCCAGCAATTCCGTGCCATGCCATCCACGAAGCACCCATGACAACCAAGGCGTAACACAATTGAAAAGTGCTGAAGGCCAAGGACCCAAAACGACCAGTTGTCACATCGAGTTTGTGTCCCCGCTCTTGCACGGCGCGGAATGCCGCATCCACCTTGTTCAAGGCCGTGGTCTCGAGCCCATGCGCACGGGTGACGGGAATCAGTTGAGTCATCTCGCCTACTTGGCCGGACATGCCTTCAACAGTCGACCTGAAATTCTCGTTGAACTCGTTCAGGACCGAGCGCGTCTTGTACATCATGAAGCCGGTGGCCGGCACCAAGATCAAGTAGAACAGCAGAAACTCGGGCGCCTTGATAGCGGTGGTGACGATCGCGCCCGTGATGCTGAAAGCAGCTGCGAACAGTCCGTCGGCACCCTGCTGCAGCATCGACTGAACATTTTCGATGTCGCGGACGACCTTGTTCTGTAGAACGCCAGCGTGGGTGCGTGAATGGAAACCAATCGACATCTTCTGAATGCGTTCGCTCAATGTGTAGCGGAACCGATACTCAACATCGCGCACGACCAAACTCCACTGCTTTGCATACAACAGGTTCAGCGGGATGTTCTGCAAGATGATGGCGATGATGATCATCGCGTTGACATACAGATGGTGAATGGGCCGGTGGTGCACGACGATGTCGATGCTGCTGCCAATCATGAGCGGCAGCAGAAACACCGGGCTGTGTTTCAGTCCGTAGGCCGCGACTGCGACGATGCCGCGCACTCGGTGGGGGCGAATCAGTCGAAAGATTGTGCGGAGCGGATGCGCAGACTCGAAGTCGGCGGAGATGTCTCGAGGGTCGCGGCGGCTCATGCAGAAACTCCTTGGGTGGAATGCTCTGCGCTCTTAGATTGGAAGGCGAGGAATCCCACAGCGAGGATCAGCGGGCTGGCAAACGCGCACAGCCAGGAATATCCGAGTGTGGCGATGACAACTCCGGCCAAGGCGCCGAACAACGCGCCGCCCGCACTCATCAGCACATCCGAAGCGCCTTGTACGGAGACTTGAAGTTCCGCAGTTACTGACCCAGCCAGCAGGGTTGAACCGCCGATGAGCGTCATTGACCATCCGAGGCCCAGGAGAAACAGCCCGATCTCAAGCTGCATGGCGTCCATCGGCACGGCGCTGCCGGCGACCGCGGCCGCCGCCAACAGTGTGATCACGCCGCCGACGATGACCACGCGGCTTCCCCACCTGCGGGCCGCAGCTCCGACCAGTGGGGAGAAGGCATACATGCCGGCCACGTGGATGCTGATGACGAAGCCGATGACGGTCAGACCCATGTGCTCGTGCTTCATGTGAACAGGCGTCATCACCATGATCGACACCATCGCGATGTGGCCGATGATGATCGCCCACAAGCCCAGACGCGCATGCGGATTTCGATTGATGTGCCCCAGCGTTGTCAGCAGCGGTTGGCGCGGGGCAGTGGATGAAGCCTCCGGCTTCGGGATCTTGCGCAGGCCAACGCCGATGACAGCGGCAGCGATGAACAAAGTCACCGCCGCCACAACATAAGGTCCCGCCAATGCGGGCAGGCTCAAGTGCTGCGCCAATCGACCAGCTGGTTCCATCAAGTTAGGTCCGGTGACGGCACCCACTGTCGAACCCCAGACCACGAACGACAACCGGGTGCTGCGATTGGTGTCATCGGCATCATCGACGGCAGCGAATCTCGCTTGCAACGCGGCCGCGACTGCCCAGCCGACAAGCAGCGCCGCTACAAGCAAAAGGAATGCTGACGAAATCACGGCGGCCACCAGCGCCAACAGTGTGCCCAACACCGCAATGGAATAACCGAGAGCCAGCGCAGTGCGTCTCCCGCGCGCAGTGGTCACGCGAGCCAGAACCGCAGCGGCAATCGCAGCACCAACCAATCCGCATGTTTGAGTAAGCCCGGCAAGGGATTCGGTGCCGGTAATCTCAGTAATCAGCAATGAACCCGCTGGCGTGGTGCTGGCTGTTCCTAACCCGGCAAACACGGCTGCAATCGCCAACACCAGAACAGTTGACCGACCACGAGCCGCGGATTCTTCGCGCATAGCGGGGATGGTCACCGACCAACCGTAATCAGCCTGCGCTGCCAGTCCTGCATGCGCAAGGCTTAAGCAGGTTGCTGCGAGCGGTTAGCCCAACGCGGCAGCTAACTCGTAGAACAGTGGGATGCCCAGGCCGAGGTTGAATGGGAATGTGACACCCAAGCTGGCGGAGATTGGCAGAGCCAGATTCGCCTGAGGCACCGCGATGCCAACGGCTGCCGGGGCGGCGATGTACGAGGCGCTGGCACACAACACACCCAGCACTGTCGCACCACCAACTGAAAGACCAACCGCATCGGCGGCCAGGACACCGAGCGCTCCGGCGAAGACCGGAAAGACAAGCGCGAAAACCACCATCCCTGCGCCGGCTTTGCGCACTTCGCTGAACCTTTGACCAGCGATACAGCCCAAATGCAGCAGGAACAAAGCAAGCAAACCCGGTTGCAGACCTTTGAAGAACGGTTCCACCTTGGCGTAGTTCGGCTCACCGGCAACGGCACCGATGACCAGACCTCCAACAAGCAGCAGAACCGTGCGACCGGCGAGCACCTCATGCAAAGTTGCGCGCCAGCTATTTCCATCTCCTGGTGCCGCCACTCGATCGCGGTGCCGTGTTGCCAACCAGATGCCGATGATGATGCCGGGCACTTCCATGATGGTGAGCAGCGTCGGCATGAATGCTTCGTAGCTGATGTTCTGCATATCCAGCAGCATGAGCGCAGCCATGAAAGTCACCAGGGATGTGCTGCCGTAGTGCGCAGCCACAGCCCCACGGTCGGCGGTGGAAAGGCGGGTCAGCCACCGAAGTGCGGCATAAGCCAGAAACGGGATGGCAACACCAAGGGCGATTGTCACCGCTGCGGGGCCAGCCACAGAAGGAAAGTGGGCGTTGCGCAACCCAACTCCGCCCTTGAGGCCGATGCCCAACAGCAGGTAGACAGACAACAGTGTGTAAATGGCGTCGGGCAGCCGTAGGTCACTGCGCAATCGAGTGGCGATGAACCCGAGTGCGAATGCGAGCACCGCGATCTGAGTCAGGTTCGTGGCGGCAATGGTCATAGAAGCGGGCATGCGCGGAACAATAGCAGAAGTGTATTTCAGTATTTACATTGCAGGTATTGTCATTCGTATTTACGCTAGTCTGCGCGCATGGCAGTCAAGTCGCCGATGAGCGGGAAGGGCCGCGAGACCGAGCCCGCGCGCAAATGGACCTTCCTGTCCAACCACGGACATGTGTTGGTGCTGATCAATCAAGACCCGGAATCGCGACTTCGGGATATCGCCGAGGCTGTCGGCATCACCGAGCGGGCGGCGACTGCGATCATCAATGATCTTGAGGATGCCGGGTACATCACCCGCATCCGAGATGGGCGTCGCAACCGCTACACGGTGCACAAGAACCGCCGCTTCCGGCACCCGAATGAGGCCGGGCACTCTGTGGACGAACTCCTGCGCATCTTCAGTTGACACGAGGCCGCTTCGTCGGTGCTGCACAACAGGTATCTGTGCCCGCGCTGCGGGATGCCTAGCACTACCGGGCTCATTTGTGCGCCGAATGTTCCAAAGCCATGCGCGAACACCGGTCTTGGTTGCACTCTGTCCGCATGTCGTCACCAGATTGCTTAACTACACACGCGCTTCGGCTGGTCCTGCTCACCATGGCGGTAGCGCTGACCACCACCGCGGTGCTTGGCAGCGCACAGCTGGCTCATGTGGACGATGCCAATGCGGTGACACTCGCGGCCAGCGAGCGGACTGCTGCACCAGCCGTCGCCGACATCAAGCACGCGTCTGGTCAAGTGCTCGCAGCGTCAGTTGCGCCACTGCCGAACCAGCAGCGCGGATGCGCCCTGAACCCTCGACCGGGGACCACGTCGCAAGGACGCGCCGATGGCTGCCGCATCCTCATCATCGGTGACTCATTGGGCAACAACCTCGCATCAGGAGTTCAACGCCAACTGAGCGGTCGACCCAAGGTGAAGGTGATCGTCAGGTCGAAAGGCTCCACCGGACTGTCAAACCTGTGGTTTTACGACTGGCCGGCCAAACTGAAGCCGATGATCACGGCATACAAGCCACACCTTGTCATTGTCATGCTCGGCGCAAACGACCATCAAGACTTCAAACTTTCAGCGCAGGTTGTTCGATTCGGGACGACCCCGTGGTCGAAGGAGTATTCCCGTCGCATCCAAATGATCCAAACGATCGCTACCGATCGCGGTGCATATGTTGCGTGGATCGGCTTGCCTGTGATGGCGCCACCCCGCTACAGCCAAGCAATGCGGACGCTCAACGGGTTCTATGCGCGTGCCGAGTCGCACATCGGCGCAGTTTTCATCCCCACCTGGGATTACTTCGCTACAACCCAGGGCGCGTACCGGCAACGCGCGAGAGTGAATTCATCCATGACGAAGCTGCGTGGTGATGACGGCATCCACTTCACCACCGCTGGCGGTGAGGTTTTGGGAAGCTTTGTGCTGAGCCAGGTGAGCTCCACCTTCAACATCGGGCTCGCCAGCACCCACCCCAAGCGAATCACGGGCTGAAAACCGCGGCCTGCGCGTAGATACTCGCATTCCACACCAACAGAACGCAACAGGTCACCATCAGCGCTGCCGAGACAGAATCGTTGCGCAGTTTTGGCGATCGGCGTACGGGTTCTTCGACGTATCGGTAACTCAACCAAGCGCACGCGAGCGTGCCAGTGACTGCAATAGCAGCAATCGATGCAGGCGGCGCCGAAGTGAACATCTGTAACGGCAACAGCAACCATGCGAAGTGCCACAGATAAAGCGAGTAAGAAATGTCGCCGATGGCAGCCAGAGGTTTTGTTGGCACCCACCGCTGCGGATGCGCTTCTTCTGCGCCGACATAAACACACACTGCGGTCGCTGCGCAAGGTCCCCATGCGGCGATGCCAGGAACCTTGCTCTGCGCGTCGAAAATTGCTGCCAACGCAACAATCCCGGCAACAGTTGCCGCCTGCGCTGCCGTACGTATGACATTGGGCAATCGGACAACCGGTGCAAGCGCCACCAACCCGCCCAGACCCAGTTCCCAAAACCGAGTGAGGGGCGAGTAATAAGCAACCGTCGGATCTGCATTGGTGGACACAGCGCTCCACACTGCCGACATTGCAACAGCGACAAGTAATAGCGCTACGGCAACTGGCTTTGCATTCTTCGGGCGCAATAGTGCCAACGGGATCAGAATCATCAGCGGATAAACAAGATAGAACTGCTCCTCAACAGCCAGTGACCAGAAGTGGAGAACTGGCGAGGGATCCACACCGGGCAGGAAATAGTCAATCCGGCCGTTGATCAAGTTGAAGTTCTCTGCAAACAGTGATGCCCACCTGGCATCGACTGGCAGTCGTGGATCCATCTGCGGCCCGAGCACCCAGACACTTGCCAGGAGCGTGCAGCACAAGACCAAGGTCGCCGCCGGCAGCAGGCGCGCGATCCTCTGGCGATAAAAGCGGCCGAGCCCGCGGAAAAGTCCCTCGTGGAATGTGCGCATGAGGGCTTGTGTGATGACATACCCGCTGACAACGAAGAAGACATCCACACCGATGTATCCGCCGGCCAGACCAGGCGCACCGGCATGTGCGGCAATCACCAGAAGTACGGCCAAACCCCGCAAGGCCTGGATGTCCACACGACGATGTTGGTGAACGTCACTTGCCGCTCCGTGCGCGGAAACGGAGCCGCTGGAATGCGTGGTCGCGGTATCACCGCGGCCAATCTCCGTGCGCGCGACACCTGGCGCTTCCCCCATGGACTGCAAGGTAAGGCTGTTAAGACAAGGTCGTGCGCAAAATGTTGAAAGTCAGGCTTCGGGATCGTCGATGAATTCGCGAACTTCCTGTGCGCAGCGGCATGAAACCCCGATCTTGTGCGCCCATTCGAACGCTTCGGCTTGAGTCGGCACGTCAATGACGGCGAAGCCCCCGAGGTGCACCGGACTTTCAGCTAGGGGGCCCGCTTTTACAGAGCCGTCCAGGTTGACGACGTACGGGTGATAACCCATGAATCCCCCGCCGAACACCCAAACCCCGGCGGCTTGAGCTTCGTACATCACTGCGTGCGCGGCATCGGCTACTGCAGGCAGTTCGTCTTGAGGAAAAGTCATGTCTCCATCGTTAAATGAGACCAGGTACCGGGGCATGTACTCAGCTCCTCAATCTTTCTATGAGAGTGCATTGCGGTTGCGGTGCATTCTTTTCAGCTTGATGCGGGAAACTTCTCGTCGATGTCCGCGATCAGTCGCTCAACATGGTCACGGATCTCATCGCGGATGACGCGCACGGTCTCGGAGTCTTGTCCAGCAGGGTCCTGCAGTTGCCAGTCGAGGTAGGTCTTGCCGGGGAAGAATGGGCACGTATCCCCGCAGCCCATCGTGATGACATAGTCGGAGTCTTGGACAGCTTCGGTTGTCAAAACCTTCGGCGTGTTCTGCGCGATGTCAATGCCTTCTTCGGCCATCACTGCCACGGCCGATGGATTCACCTGGTCTTTGGGTTCAGTCCCA
>JBEHCB010000096.1:0-4306 GCA_041192885.1 Actinomycetota bacterium | reverse complement strand
ACCGATTGTGAAACCACGAGAGCGACGTCTTCTTTCACAACGCTTGAATTGACGAGCGCAGTTGCCATCCGCGGCCAGCCAACGTGCGTTGCCGCTGTGAAAAGCGCGTCCAGGTCCAGTTCCAACGCGATGAGACCGCGCGGCCCGCGGAAGGACTCAATCACGCGCGGATGTACCTCGCCGGCATAGCCGATCGTTGTCGGCGAATTTCCGTCGAGAATCTCGATGCGCGCACATCGCCCTGGATGCCATGGCGAAGTATCTGCGGCCACCGCGCGAGCTGTGAAACCTGCTGTTCGACACACCTCGATTGCAGCGTCGATTGCGTCCGCCCAGGTCCATGGCCTACCGGCACCAAGGACCCCATCGGCCGCATAATCGCCGTAAGCGGCTGCCGCTAGCCGTTGGCGCTCTGCCGGTAGCGCCGAATCGAGCTGGGCTATGACTTCTGATTTCGGCTTGTCCTCGATGGGCGGGGATTGCACGCTGTCGATGCTGCCGCAATGAACGGCCGACCTCTCGAACAACGCTGCCGAATCGAATCCTCGGCTGCGATTGCGTTCGAGCGCGGAAAACAAACTCGGCAGCACGGTGCTGCGCATATACGGCTGCTCATCAGAGAGCGGATTAGCCAAAGGGACCAAAGCAGCGCGCTCGTCTTCACCAGCCAGCTGCCAAGACAACAAGCTTTCTCGATCCATGAACGGGCTGGTCATCACCTGCACCCAGCCCAGATCTGCCATCGTCGCATCGATCTGTCGCCGCACAGCCTGTGCCAGCGTCAGACGAGCGCCCGCAGCCACTGACGGGAATACGGATGGAACCTGGTCGTACCCAACAACTCGCGCAACTTCTTCGCTCAAATCGCAAGCACCAATGAGGTCGGGGCGCCAAGTGGGAACGGTGACCCGGATTTCAGCACCGACCGGCACAACCTCGCACCCAACCCGGCGGAGGACATCGTCCACGACCTCGTCTGCCACATCCAGCCCAACGAGCGTTGTGACGTGATGACGGCTCACGTCGAATGAGCGCTGCGATGGCACCTGACCTTGAGAACCTTGGGCTACCAACGTGCCACCGGCAATCGCCACAAGCCAGGCGGCTGCAGATGCGGCCGCCGATTCTGTGATCGCCGGATCAACCCCGCGTTCGAATCTACGGGAAGCTTCCGTCGAGATCCGGTGCCGCCGGCAGGTTGCCGCCACCGTCGACGCATCGAAGTGAGCAGCTTCCAACACGACCGCAGTCGTCGAATCCGAGATCTCGCTGTTCTCTCCGCCAATAACACCTGCCAGTCCCAGCGGACCGCGATCATCAGCAATCACCAAGTCGGCGGAATCGAGTCGGCGCTCTGCATGGTCGATTGTCGTCAATATTTCACCGGCACCAGCGGTACGCGCCACCAGCGCGCCCATGACCTGCGAGCGGTCGTATGCATGCAAGGGTTGGCCGGTTTCGAGCATCACATAATTGGTGACGTCCACGATGGCAGACACAGGACGCATTCCTGCTGCGATGAGCCGGTTTCGCATCCAGCGCGGGGTGACAGCTTGTGGATTGAGTCCCTCAATCTGGTGGGCGATGAAGCGAGTGCAGCCGCTATCTGCGATTTTCGCCAAGCTCGCCGGGGCTGCCGCGGGGATGTCAATGACGCGCGACAGCGGATCGCGATACGGCGCATCCAAAGCCAACGCCAATTCGCGGGCGAGGCCGCGGACGCTCATCGCATAACCACGGTCTGGGTTGACTGAGACATCAAGAACTGCATCACCAAGCCCCAACAGGGCCAGCGCATCGTCGCCGATGTTCCCATCGCCCGGAGTCATCACGATGATGCCGCTGTGGTCCTCGCCAAGTCCCAGCTCTCGCTCGGAGCACAACATTCCATCTGAAACCCGCTCATATGTGGTGCGAGCAGCGATCTGGAATCCACCCGGCAAGACCGCCCCAGGCAGTGCGGCAACCACAACATCGCCGACTTGGAAATTGCGCGCGCCGCAAACGATGCCGCGAACACCACCGTGCGCGGCACCAACATCCACTTGGCAATACCGAATGGGTTTCTTGAATTCAGTTAACTCTTCGATCTCCAATACGCGGGCCACTACCAGCGGGCCGGTGACATCGGCGCCGAGGACATCGACTCCCTCAACTTCGAAACCAACACGGATGAACGCATCTGCAACGTCCCGCGCACTCCGGGCACTCGGGATGTCGACATATTCGCGCAACCAGGACAAGCCGACTTTCATCGGGCACCGCCACTGACGGCTTCGTTGAATCGGATATCGCCTTCGACCACATCGCGAAGGTCGCTCACTTCGTGGCGGAACATCAGCGTTCGTTCGACTCCCATGCCGAAGGCAAAGCCTGAATACTCGCTCGCATCGATGCCGCAGGCTTTGAGCACGTTTGGGTGCACCATTCCTGCACCGCCCCACTCAATCCAACCTTCACTCTTGCAGGTTCGGCAAGAGATCTCCGGGTTGTCGACACTGGCACCACGACACACGAAACATTGCAGGTCCACTTCGGCGCTGGGTTCGGTGAAGGGGAAGAACGAAGGACGCAAGCGGGTGACCACTCCTTCGCCGAACATCGCTGCAGCGAAGTGATCCAACGCACCCTTCAGGTGGGCCATGGTGAGCCCTTTGTCCACTGCCAAGCCTTCAACCTGGTGGAAGAATGGCACGTGTGTGGCGTCGAGTTCGTCGGCGCGGAAGACGCGACCCGGACAGGCGATGTAAAGCGGCAGATCGCCCTTCAACATCTCCCGGATCTGGATTGGCGATGTGTGAGTGCGAAGCAATACGCCTGAATCTGCGGGAGCTGCGAACAGCGTGTCCTGCATGCTGCGCGCTGGATGGTTCTGCGGCAGGTTGAGCGCATCGAAGTTGAACCATTGGTGCTCGATTTCCGGCCCTTCGGCGATGCGCCATCCCATGGCTAGGAAGACATCTTCGATGTGCTGCATCAGCAATGACATCGGGTGCCGCGAGCCGAGCGGACGCCGGCGAACCGGCACAGTTACATCAACTGCCTGCTCGATCAGCAGCGCCGCATCGCGAGCCTCGAGCAACGCAGCCTCGCGCTGCTCCAACGCCTGCTTCACAGTTGCTCGTGCTTGGCCGACCCGCTTGCCGGCATCGGCTTTGGCTGCAGGCGGCAGCGCGCCGATCTCGCGATTGGCCAGAGAAAGCGGCGCATCATCGCCGGCATGGGCTAGCCGAGCTTGCTTCAATGCATCCAAGGATTGGGCGTCAACAATCGCGCTAAGTGCGCGGGCGACAGCATCCTCAATCGCCGCCGGGCGCAACACCGCGACCTCAACTGGGTCGTAGTTGGTGTTGGGTCCCGACATGGCACGCAAGTCTAGGCGTCAGCGGTGGCCAGACCTCCGCGCTACGGCCACCAAATCGCGGCTGGCCCGTAGGCACTGCAGAGTGTCTTCCAAACTGAGCGGCACCTCGGCGTGGGTGAGTGCGGGAGGCGACCTCAAGGCGCGGAGCGCTGCACACCACGACAGAGATTCGTGAACGGCCGTGCGCGTAGCGACAGTCGCGGAGCACTGCACCCCGACGAGGGGCAGCGAAGCATTCGATTAGGCCTCGGACATGGCGTCGACATGCACCTTGCCCTGCGCGGCCAGAGCAGCTGCGCGTGCTTCCCGGCGGGCCTCGACCTCAGCCGCAGCCGCATCGACGATGGCTTGGTCCAACGGAGCGCTCGGCACCCGCGGGATCGGGTGGCGAGCGTCGATGTAGGACTGCAGTTGCGGACCTGACTCCCAGGATGTGATCAAGCAGTAACGCAGCTCCGGGCCGGGGTGCCACACCGCGTGCCACAGGCGCTGGGTGTCGATGATCACCTGGGTGCCTGCAGGCAGCGGGATGCGAGTCTCGGTCGACGGGTCATCGCGGTCTTCGCGCAGGATCATGACGGAGTCGGGGTTGTCGGTGAGGTTGAAGAACCCGCGGACGATCCAGCCGGTCCCATCCGGGTTGAGGCGGTTGTTGTCGTCGATGTGCAAGTTGTAGATGCAATCCGCATAAGTATTGGGCTTGAGCTCGATCACTCGGCAGCGGCCGATGTTGGCGCCCGGTTGCTCTGCGCGCCGCTTCAAGATCGGCGACTTTGCGATGTTCTCCTCCACCCACACGCCGTCCTTGTCAGTTTTCGGCGGGGTGTGATTCCAGAACCCGTTGCATTCGAGGTCACCATAAGCCGAGGCCAAAGGCGCGAAGCGAGTGTCCCCCGAGGACTTCCAATCGACAAATGTGATGTCGAGCCACTCTTTGGGGTC
>JBEHCB010000095.1:0-5993 GCA_041192885.1 Actinomycetota bacterium | reverse complement strand
CACCAAGATCGGCCCGCGCAAGGGCGACAACGCGCCGATGGCCGTTATCGAACTGTGCGAGCCGCTGGCTGAGAACGCGGTGAAAGAAGCTGAAGCTGCCGCCAAGCGCGCAGCCAAGGAGAAGGCCGCAAAGGAAGCCGCCGCTGCGGCCGCCGCAGCGAGCGCCGCGACTGCTGCTGCAGATGAAGCGGAGACCGTTGCCGAAGACACCGCCGCTGAAGAGCAGGTCGCCGAGGTTGCTGAAGCTGCGGACACTGACGCGACTGACGCTGCCGACGAGTCTGCTGACGAAACTGCCGGCGACGACAAAGACGCCTGAGTTCCACGTGTGACAACGCCCGCGATGAACATCGCGGGCGTTTCACCGTTTAGGGGCAGAAAGCGACCAGCGAGGGTGTGACGATGACTGACTCGAACATCACACAGCGCCTTCGTCTTGACCTGTCTTATGACGGCACCAATTACGCAGGTTGGGCCAAGCAACTCGAGCACACGACAGTTCAAGGTTTGCTGGAGCAGGCATTAGCTGTGGTGTTGCGACTGCCGGAAGCGCCGACGACTTTCTGTGCCGGCCGCACCGACTCAGGTGTGCACGCCCATGCCCAAGTGGTGCATGTCGATGTGCCAGCCAGCAGCCTGGTTGTCTCCATGTCGCGACTGGCGATGCAATTGCGCGGGGTGTTGCCCGAAGACATCGTGGTTCACACAGTGTCGCCGGCGCCGGCTGGTTTCGATGCGCGGTTCAGCCCGCTGTGGCGCGCATACGAATACACAATCGACGACCGCGGCATCGGCGTCGACCCGCTGCGCCGCCACCAAGTGGTGGAGCACTTCAAGTCGCTCGACGAATCGTTGATGAACGACGCCAGTTCAATGCTCCTGGGCATGCACGATTTCGGTGCCTTCTGCAAGCCGCGGGAGCGCGCCACAACCATCCGCACGCTGATCGACTTCACTTGGTCGCGCATGCCTGACGGACTGTTGCAAGCGCAGGTGCAAGCCGACGCGTTCTGCCACTCGATGGTGCGCTTCCTCGTCGGCTCGATGATCCCGGTGGGTGAAGGTGTGAAGCCCGTCGACTGGCCGGCATCCATGCTGCAGTCGACAATCCGCGACATCGGCTTCAATCTGGCGCCAGCTCACGGCTTGGTGCTGGTGGAAGTGCGCTACCCCGCGGACGATCAGTTGGCCGCCCGCGCAACCCAGACTCGCGCGATGCGCGACCCGCTCGGTGAGGCGTCGGTGAATTCAGAAACGCAGTCACCGGCTTGACCGCCACTTGATCAGTCCTCACGCAACCGCAAACACTCATTCGGAGACAATGCACCCATGGGTCACATCGATGTCTCGCATGTGACATTCGCGCTGCCTGACGGCCGGGTGCTGCTCGACGATGTGTCCTTCCGTGTGGGTGAAGGAGTCAAGGCCGCGCTAATCGGCGCCAACGGTGCCGGTAAGACCACCTTGTTCAAGATCATCGCCGGCGACCTGGACGGTTACGAGGGTTCCGTCGTGCGCACCGGCGGCTTGGCGGTGATGCGGCAGTTCATCGGCCACATGAACGACGGTTCGCTGCGCGACCTGCTGGTTGAGATATCACCCCCGCACATCAAATCCGCGGCGTTGGCATTGGCTGCCACCGAGGTGGCGATGATCGACAACGAAGACGAGCGCACGCAAATCGCTTACGCGCAGGCACTTGCTGACTGGGCAGAGGTCGGCGGCTACGACGCCGAAGTCATGTGGGATGCGTGCACGATGGCGACGCTGGGTATCCCGTTCGAGCGCGCGCAATGGCGTGATGTCGGCACTCTGTCCGGCGGTGAGCAGAAGCGTTTGGTGCTGGAGGTGCTCCTGCGCGGTCCGGAGGAAGTGCTGTTGCTCGACGAGCCGGACAACTACCTCGATGTGCCGACCAAGCGCTGGCTGGAAGACGCGATCATCGACACCAGCAAGACAGTCCTTTACATCTCCCACGATCGCGAACTGCTCGCGCGCACCGCGCAGACCATCATCACTTTGGAACTCGGCGCGGCCGGAAACAATGTCTGGATCCACGGCGGCGGTTGGGGGAGTTACGAACAAACCCGCCGCGATCGCTTCCTGCGTTTCGAGGAAATGCGCCGTCGCTGGGATGAAGAGCACGCGAAATTGCGCAAGCTGATGCTGACCATGCGCGAGAAGGCGAAATACAACGACGGCATGGCCGGTCGTTATCAAGCAGCGAAGACACGACTGCAGAAGTTCGAGGACGCTGGCCCGCCGCAGGACATCCCGCGCGAGCAGAACGTGCAGATGCGCATGTCCGGCGGTCGCACAGGCAAGCGCGCCGTTGTCTGCGAACAGTTGCAGCTGACCAACTTAACCTACCCATTCGATACCGAGGTCTGGTTCGGAGAGCGAGTGGCGATCCTCGGCGCCAATGGCTCCGGCAAGTCGCACTTCCTGCGACTGCTCGCCGCTGGCGGCACCGATCCCGAATCCGAGCACTTGCCCATCAGCGATCTGGTGATCGAGCCGGTGCGCCATGGGGGATTCGCCAAGCTCGGTGCTCGAGTTCGGCCCGGTTGGTTCGCCCAGACCCACGCGCACCCGGAGTTCATCGGCCGCACGCTGATCGACATCCTCGGCCGCGGCGACGAGCACCGCAGCGGCATGGATCGTGAAGCCGCCGGCCGGGTGCTCGGCCGCTACGAGCTGAGTCACGGAGCAGAGCAGACATTCGAGACGCTCTCCGGCGGCCAGCAGGCGCGCTTCCAGATCCTGCTACTGGAGCTGTCCGGCGCCACCTTGTTGCTGCTGGACGAGCCGACCGACAACCTGGACCTGCAGTCAGCGCAGGCGCTGGAAGACGGGCTTTCTGCATTCGAGGGGACGGTGCTCGCGGTCACCCACGACCGCTGGTTCGCGCGCGGATTTGACCGATTCCTCGTGTTCGGCGGCGATGGCCGCGTGTACGAATCAGACGAGCCCGTCTGGGAAGTCGCTCGCATCGGCGCGTGAACTGCGGGTGACCGGCCGGTGATCCGCTGGCGTCGAGCGGTCCGCTGGCACCTGCGACTGCCGCGGGGTGGGGTGGCTGAGCCCGCCGCAGAGGCGCTCGGTAGCCTTGACCCTTGTGCCTAGCGGCTTTTCGCCGCATCAGCACGCCCGAAATCCTCAGCATGACGAGCATGAACAGAAGCAGGTAGTCCCCGTGCGCACTTACACCCCGAAGCCCGGCGAGGTCACTCGTCAGTGGTACGTCATCGACGCCACCGACATCGTCCTCGGCCGCTTGGCCACGAATGTTGCCCGCCTGTTGCGCGGCAAGCACAAGCCGACCTTCGCCCCGCATGTTGACACCGGCGACTTCGTCATCGTCATCAACGCCGACAAGATTTCGTTGAGCGGCTCCAAGTTGACGACCAAGTTCGACTACCGCCACTCCAACCACCCCGGCGGTCTGCGCGCGACTGCTTACGGCGACTTGCTTGCGACCAACCCGCGTCGCGTGATCGAGAAGGCCGTCAAGGGAATGCTGCCGCACAACAAGATCGGCGCCCAGCAGCTGACCAAGCTCAAGGTGTACGCAGGCGACACGCACCCGCACGCCGCGCAGAACCCCATCGTTTTCGACATCACCCAGGTTTCGCAGTAATCCTGCGGACAACACCAGCACGAAGGAAGCCACGTGAGCGAGCAGACCACTGACATCGAAGTGACCGACGAGGTCGCCCCGAGCAGCTACACCACCTCCACTCCGGCCGCTAAGACGACCGCGAGCAAGGCAGGCGCTGTTGCAGCAAGCGGCGCGACCGGCCGTCGCAAGGAAGCAGTCGCCCGCGTGCGCATCGTCCCGGGCACCGGCCGTTGGGTGATCAACGGTCGCGAACTGGCGAACTACTTCCCGAACAAGGTCCACCAGCAGTTGGTCAACGACCCGTTCCGCGCCCTCGACCTTGAGGGCCGATTCGATGTGTTCGCTCGCATCGATGGCGGCGGCATCAGCGGCCAGGCCGGCGCGCTGCGCCTGGGTATCGCCCGCGCGTTGAACGAGATCGATGTCGAGGCGTACCGCCCGACCTTGAAGAAGGCCGGTTACCTGACGCGCGACCCGCGTGCCAAGGAGCGTCGCAAGTACGGTCTGAAGAAGGCCCGTAAGGCGCCGCAATACAGCAAGCGCTGATTTACAGTTTTACCGATTCACCGAAGCCGCCCGAGGAAATCCCGGGCGGCTTCGGTGTTTTCCGAGCTCATTAATAGCGCCGTTTCGGCGCGGCTGAGCGCGCGATCGAATATGCGAATTCCCCAGCGCCGATATTGCTTATTGGTCCGTGAATGCGTTGACGCATTAAGTGATTTGCCCCGCTGCCGCTAGGGTTCACAACCATGGCTCGGCTTTTCGGCACCGACGGCGTTCGCGGGTTGGCAAACACCGCCCTGACGCCCGAATTGGCGACCGCGCTGGCATCGGCCACCGCGCGGGTGCTCGCCGGCCAAGGCGCCCATGGCTCAACCACCGGTCGGCCGCTGGCCGTGATCGGCCGCGACCCGCGAGCCTCGGGCGAGATGTTGGAAGCCGCAGTTATCGCCGGCCTCACCAGCGCCGGCGCCGATGTGATCCGCGTTGGTGTGCTGCCGACGCCGGCAGTCGCCTATCTCACCGGTGCTCTTCGCGCCGATTTCGGGATCATGCTCAGCGCCAGCCACAACCCGATGCCTGACAACGGCATCAAGATCTTTGCTGCCGGCGGCCACAAGTTGGACGACACAATCGAAGACGCGATCGAAAGCGCAATGTCTGAGCCTTTCGATGAGCGCCCAACTGGTGCCGCGATCGGTCGCGTGAGTGATTACGCCGTCGGTGGCGGTGAATATGTGGAGCACTTGCTCAGCACGATGGGCGATGGTGATTCGAAACCGCTGACCGGTTTGAAAATCGTCGTCGATTGCGCCAACGGCGCGGCGTCGTCGGTCGGCCCGGATGCATATCGGCGGGCTGGCGCTGAAGTGATCGCCATCCACGCCACACCAGATGGTTTGAACATCAATGCCGACTGCGGCTCAACCCACATGGACGACCTCATCCGCGCTGTTCGCGAAGTCGGTGCCGATGCTGGCATCGCCCACGACGGCGACGCCGATCGTTGTTTGGCGGTCGACGCTGATGGTGTGGTGATCGACGGCGACCACATCTTGGCGATCTTGGCGATCGCGATGCACGAAGCTGGTGAGCTGCGCGGCAACACAGTTGTGAGCACCGTGATGGCCAATCTCGGATTCTCACTTGCCATGCGCGAGGTCGGTATCACCGAAGTGCAAACCAGCGTCGGCGATCGCTATGTGTTGGAGCACATGCGCGCCCACGATTACGCCATCGGCGGCGAGCAGAGCGGCCATGTGATCTTGGCCGATCACGCCACAACCGGTGACGGCGTCTTAACAGCGATGCATTTGTTGGCGCAGGTCGCTCGCAGCGGCCAGACGCTGGCACAACTCGCGGCGGTGGTGAACAAGTTGCCGCAGGTGTTGGTGAATATCAGAGGAGTCGACAAGGCCACGGTGATGTCGTCGTCGCAGGTGAGCGCGGAGGTTGCCGCAGTGGAGGCCGAACTTGCCGGCCTCGGCCGGGTCCTGTTGCGGCCGTCGGGGACTGAACCCGTGGTGCGGGTCATGGTTGAAGCGCCGACGATGCCCGCCGCAGAAGCTGCTGCGCAGCGCATTGCCGATGCCATCACCGCGTTAGGCTGACGGACTATGTGCGGCATCGTCGGATACGTCGGCCCCCGGCAGGCGTTGGATGTGGTCGTCAGCGGCCTCAAGCGTCTGGAATACCGCGGATACGACTCCGCTGGCATCGCGGTTGTCACTGACGCCGGCCTCGCCACACGTAAGAAGGCCGGCAAGTTGGCCAACTTGCAGGGCACCATCGACGGTGAGCCGCTGCCGCGCAGCAGCACCGGCATCGGCCACACCCGCTGGGCAACGCACGGCGGCCCGACCGACGCCAA
>JBEHCB010000094.1:0-3524 GCA_041192885.1 Actinomycetota bacterium | reverse complement strand
CAGCCCGCTCCCGATAAGCCGCTGGGATCGCGCCGTCAAGGCGAGCCGACAAACCGGCATCCAGTTCTGCCCGCAGCCAGGTGTCTTCGGTGTGGCCGTCAGGAACCGGGAACCGCGGCATCAACGATTGGCTTTCGTCGAACGAAACACGGCAGCGCTCGGCGATCAGCAAAGTGTTGTCGCAGGCCTCGGGGAACTCCCGCCAAACCTCACGCATCTCAGCTGAGGTTTTCAAATAGAAATCGTTCGCCTCGAATTTGAACCGCTTGGGGTCGTTAATGGTCGCCCGGGTGCCGATGCACAACAGGACCTCGTGCATGTATGCCTCATCGGCGCGCACGTAATGCAAATCGTTCGTGGCCACCAGTGGGAGCTTCAAGGTTTTGGCGATTTTGAGCAGATCCGCGCGGTGCTGCCGTTCGAGGCGCAGCCCATGGTCCATCAGCTCGCAGAAGTAGTTGCCCGCGCCGAGGATCTCTTGCATCGTGGCTGCGGTTTGCAGGGCCTTGTCGTACTGGCCTGCCTGCAACCACCGGTTGACCTCCCCGCTGGGGCAGCCGGTAGTGCCCATAAGCCCAGCCGAATACCTCTCGAGCAGTTCTTGGTCGAAACGCGGGTGGTAGTAGTACCCCTCCATGCTTGCAAGGCTGGATAGGCGAAAGAGGTTGTGCAGTCCGGTGTTGTTCTCAGCCCAGACGGTCATGTGTGTGTAGTTGAACCGCCCGCGCCCGCCGGTGTCCACCACCCCGTCTTCGCCGGCGTTGTCGCTGTCCGCAAATCGGCCACTGCCGAATTCGATCGGCGCGCGCACCTGGCGCCCCTGCGGCGCGTAATAGCCCTCCATGCCGATGATCGGGTTGATCCCCGCGGCCTTGGCTTGCTTGTAGAAGTCGAATGCTCCGAAAAGGTTTCCGTGGTCGGTGATCGCCACGGCCGGCATGTTCAATGCGGCGGCTGTCGACACCAGGTCCGCAACGCGCGCCGCACCGTCGAGCATCGAGTACTCGCTGTGGACGTGCAAATGCACGAACGACGAGGTATCAGCCATGGCTGTCGATGCTCTCCCTTCCAACGTTCGCAGGTGCGGTCGCAAACCATTCGCGGCCACCGTTCAGCACTGATGGCGCGAGTGTGCGAGAGACCCAACTTACGCCGCTTCCCCGACAGCGAACGAGAGGCAGTGCGTGTCGGCTGCTGTGTTGCGCCGAAGGCGCATAACAACCGGCCCGAGAGCCTCAGCCAGCCAGCGAGTCGAGCTCCGCCACGGCTGTTTGGGACAACTGCACCTGACCTGCAGCCATGTTGTCTGCCAAATGATGCAACGATTTCGTTCCTGGAATCGGCAGCATCGCCGGACTTCGCTGCAGCAGCCAAGCCAACGCAACCTGGGCGCTGCTGATCTCATGCTCAGTGGCAATGCGGGAGATCGCATCAAAGCCGGATCGGTCGTCTGCCACATCAGCATCCGTCAAACGCCGACTGCCCAACGGGAACCACGGGATGAAACCGATGCCATGTGCTTCGCAGTGCTCCAGCACCGCTTCCGAGGCGCGGTTGAGGACGTTGTAGAGGTTTTGGACCGAGACGATGGACATGAACTCCTGCGCCTGTTGCAGTGTCTCGACATCCACTTCCGACAGGCCAACATGCAGGATTTTGCCCTCCTGCTGCATCTGCGCGATGACTTCGAACTGTGCGCGGGCATCGACCGCGCTATCGACGCGGTGCAACTGCCACAGATCGATCCGCTCAACCCGAAGTCGCCGCAAAGACATCTCCACGCATTGACGCAGGTAGTTCGGCACTCCGCACGGGTGCCAAGCGCCCGGCCCCGTGCGCAGCAACCCGCCCTTGGTCGCGATGGTGACCCCTGAATACGGGTGAAGCGCCCGCTCGATCAGTCGCTCGTTCTCGTGCGGGCCGTAAGAGTCGGCTGTGTCGATGAAGTCGACGCCGCTGTCAACTGCGGCCTTCAGCACGGCGATTGCATTGTCGATGTCCTCAGGCATATCCCAGATGCCAGGACCTGTCAGCTGCATGCCGCCGTAACCCAGCCGCTTGACTGTGATGGGCTCGGCCGAGTCGGCAGCGAGGGTGAAGGTGTCAGGAATCGTCGAATTCGCCGCCATCAGTGTGTCCATTCCTCGAGCATGTCGAGCGCATGCTGCAAATCGTCGGGGTAAGTAGAACTGAACGACACCTGCTGGCCTGTGTCGGGATGCTCGAAGCCGAGTTCTACCGCATGCAACCACTGGCGGGTGAGCCGCAGCCGCGACGCCAACACTGGATCGCCGCCATATGTTGGGTCGCCGACACACGCATGCTTTGTTGCCTGCATGTGCACGCGGATTTGGTGGGTTCGCCCGGTTTCCAATTCCACGCTGAGCAAAGTGGCGAACCTGAAAGCCTCGATCGTGTCGTAATGCGTGATCGCCTGCCGGCCATCTGAGCGCACCGCGAACTTGTAATCAGCCCCCGGGTGGCGGCCGATCGGCGCATCGATCGTCCCCGATGTCGGATGCGGATGCCCTTGCACGACTGTGTGGTAAGTCTTCGCAACAGTGCGGTCGCGGAACTGCTGCTTCAGATGCGAGTAAGCGCGGGCGTTCAAGGTGACCGCCATGACTCCGCTCGTGCCGACATCCAAACGATGGACGATTCCCTCTCGCTCTTCCACACCGACCGTCGGCAACTGCAATCCCATGGCTTTGAGCGATTGGGAGACTGTTGGCCCCGCCCAACCAACGCTCGGATGCGCCGCCACACCTGCGGGCTTGTCGATGATGACGATGTCGTCATCGGCATAGATCACCGGCAATTCAACATCCGGCGCTTGCAAGGCAGCCGCCACCTCTGGTTCGTCATCCACATGCGGGATGTCGACTTTCAGCCACACGGGTGACTCGATTCGCATCGATTTCATCACCGGCTGCGAATCGATCGTCACTCGCCCGTCAGCAATCAGCGCCGCCGCCTGGCTGCGGGAAATGTTCAATAGTTCCGCCAAGACCACATCGGCTCGCTCGCCGAGCAATTCATCGGGTACTGCGACGCTGCGGCTACTCATCCGCGTCTGACCGGCTTTTCGCTGTTGCGGCTCGGCGGCTGGCTCCGACATTGGCGCAGATGTACAGCGCTGCCGCCGCGGTGATACACATATCTGACACATTGAAAATCGGGAAGTTCGGTAACGCGATGAAGTCCACCACATGACCGTGGCCGATCCCTGGTGAGCGGAAGACTCGGTCGATGAGGTTTCCTGCGGCGCCGGCGACGGCCAGTGAAACCACGGGCGCCATCAACGGACTGTCGATGCTCGCGATGATCCGCGGCATCCACACGGTTAAGCCGGTGATTGCCGCCACTGCGATCGCGGTGAATACCAGAGTGGAACCCTCGGCGCCGATCGAGAAAGCCGCACCAGGGTTGCGCCCGACCCACAGTCGCAACAGCGGCCCCAGCACCTGAACTGGGGGCTCGCCTTCGAGGAACGTGACTGCAGCCTGTTTGGTGACGAAATCAGC
>JBEHCB010000093.1:0-3137 GCA_041192885.1 Actinomycetota bacterium | reverse complement strand
AGCGGTGGATCAGTGTCAGCAACAAACAACGAATGTGCGCGCCGTCGACATCGGCGTCGCTCATCATGATGATCTTGCCGTAACGAGCCTGGGCTGGATCGCACTCGCGGCCGGAGCCGGCGCCGATCACCTGGATGATCGATGCGCACTCGGCGTTCTTGAGCATGTCCGCGGCACTGGCCTTCTGAACATTCAAGATCTTGCCGCGAATGGGCAACAACGCCTGGAAATCTGAATACCGCGCATCTTTGGCTGTGCCGAGCGCACTGTCGCCCTCGACGATGAACAGCTCGCTGCGGGAAACATCATCTGTTTGGCAGTCGCGCAACTTCGCAGGCAGCGCGGAGGTGCCGAGCGCGGTCTTTCGCCGCTGCAGGTCGCGGCTCTGTCGAGCAGCCAACCGCGCGCGTGCCGCGTTAGCCACCTTGTCCAGCACGGACTTCGTGGCCGCCTTCTCGCCCCGCGGCGGGTTGGCAAACCAGTGCGCGAGTTCCTTCGCCACGACGGCGGAAACGATTCGAGTGATGGCGGCGGTGCCGAGCACCTCTTTGGTCTGCCCCTCGAACTGCGGCTCGGGAAAGCGCACCGTGACCACCGCGGTCAGGCCTTCGGTGATGTCCTCTTTGGTGACCGCGTCTTCGCTGGCCCTCAAGGTGCGGGTGCTGCGCAGAACCTCGTTGACCGACTTCGTCAGCGCCCGCTCGAAGCCAGCGACATGCGTGCCGCCTTTGCCCGTGGCGATGATGTTCACATAGCTGACCAGGTTCGTGTCGTACCCGTTCCCCCAGCGGATGGCGATATCGACATCGACTTCTCGGTGGACATCCTTGGGGGTCATGTGTCCGGCGTCATCGAGCACCGGCACGGTCTCGTTGAAACTGCCGTGACCCCGCAACCGGATGACCGGGGATACAGCCTCATCGGTTGCCAGGAACTCGCAGTACTCCGAGATACCGCCCTTGTGCAGGTATGACGTGACTTCCGCCGCTGAACCCCGGCGATCGTCGAGTTCGAGAGTCAACCCAGGGACTAAGAACGATGTTTGGCGCAGACGGGAATGCAGCGCGTCCATGTCCAGGCCGGCATCGGGCAGGAAGATCTGCCGATCAGCCCACCAGCGGACTGTGGTGCCAGTGACAGCCGGCTTGGCTTTGCCGACCGTGCGCAAGCCGTTGGCTTTGGTGAATGCCGCATCGGGGCCATCACCGTCGAACACGCCCGTGACACCGCGCTTGAATGATGCCGCATTGACCTTGCCCGCGCGGGTGACAGCGACATCCAGGCGGCTGCTCAGGGCGTTGACCACGCTCGCACCCACGCCGTGAAGTCCGCCGGAGGCTGAGTACGAGCCGCCACCGAATTTGCCACCTGCATGGAGTTTGGTGAATACGACTTCGACGCCGGACAACTTCGTCCGCTTCTCAACATCCACGGGGATGCCACGGCCATTGTCGACCACCTCGACCGACCCATCTGGGTGCAAGATGACCGAGACTTTGGTGCAGTGTCCGCCGAGCGCCTCATCGACGGCGTTGTCGACGATCTCCCACAGGCAGTGCATGAAGCCCCGGCTATCGGTGGAACCGATATACATGCCAGGACGCTTGCGCACCGCTTCCAGGCCCTCGAGGACGATCAGTTGGGCGGCGTCGTAGCCCGTTGAGTCTGGGGTCCCCTTCTTGCGGGAGCTGGTGGTTGCCATAGCAGCGCCACCTTACGGCCCTGTCTGCGATGTTCCTGGCAAACAGCGCCGAACAGGTTTGGCATCGGGCGCATACGCTCGCCTTCGGCTTAGATATGGGAACCAGCCGCCCGGGATGCTCGTCTGACGGGCATCAGTCGCCGACACGCCGAGCTGGGGAGGGAATACTTCAACGGCTTCGGTTGTTGGATAGGCGCCAGCACTTTGAGAGCTGGCTCGATGTGAGGGAGGAACGCGATGACTGCAACAACGCAAACCCCAGCCACCCTCAACGCCGCTGACCGCTGCGACCGCTGCGGCGCTCAGGCGTATGTGCGAGTGACTTTGGCGACCGGCGGAACCTTGCTGTTCTGCGGTCACCACTTCCATGACCATGAGCCGCGGCTGCGTCAGAGCGCGTCGACAATCCACGACGAGACTGATCGCCTCCGCCAAGCACCGTCATTCGACGACCTCGACCTCGACGACGATTCCGAGTAACAAGCAACAGCCCCATCCCGACGTCAGTCCTTCGGGCCCGCCAGGTTCATCCATGGCGGGCCCGAAGTCGTTTAGGTCTTTGTTTCGATTTGTGACGCCGGCGCCGCGGCTGCACTTGATCCGGCGACATCAATGCGGTCACCTGCAGCCGATTCGGTCGCTCGTACACCGCGCGCGAACCTGGGTGTTGCGTGATCGCACTGCTAGGTTCGCGCTGCAGGACGGGGGTTAACTAGCTCCCAGACGGGGGACAAAAAATGACCGAGCACAACGACCTACCCGCGAACGAGCCGCACCAGACGCAGGCTCCTGCGGCAGCACCGCCGGCTCTGCCGCTGGACGTCACCGCATGTCCACGATGCGGCTCGGCAATGCGACCGGCCGAGCACGACGCGACGACCTTCTGCTCTTGTGGCTTTGCCGCGCCTAGCAGTCAGATCAAAGAGATGAACTACCTGCGAGCAGGGCTGCCGCAGTGGCAGCAGCGCCTGAATTATCTGGATGCGCAGGTTCGCGAACAAGGTGTAGCCGTGGATCCGGCAGTGATGCAGGAGGCACTGCAACTGCGTCAAGGCATGCCTGCATGGCAAGCGCGACTGGACTTGCTCACCGACGCCCTCAATCGCGGTGCCGGCAGCGGCGCGGCAGCGGCTGTGCCTGCGACGGAAGAATTCGGCAGTTCCGCGCCGAAGATCTCCGCATACCGTCTTGTCCTGACCTTGGGTGCGCTGCTGTTCATCTCCGGCGCTGCCGCTCTGTCGTTCTACATCGGCCGAAACTTCGGTGCGTATGCGCAGCTGACGATGCTGCTTTTCTTGTGCGTCGCGTTCGGCTGGGGCTCGGTGGCCGGCCGTGAGCGGACTCGGTCCACATCGACCGCGCTATCGGCGATCACGGTTGGCGGCTGGGTTTTCACCATGATCTGGTTCGGCTACAAGCTAGTCGGTGCCGAGTT
>JBEHCB010000092.1:0-3391 GCA_041192885.1 Actinomycetota bacterium | reverse complement strand
TCAAGGGGTCGAGGAATTCGAGCGCTCGTACCCGGCGAATTTCATCGCCGAGGCCATCGACCAAACCCGCGGCTGGTTCTACACCTTGATGGCGGTCGGCACTTTGGTGCACGACAAGTCGTCCTATCGGGATGTGCTCTGCCTCGGGCACCTGGTCGACGACCAGGGTCGCAAGATGAGCAAGCACCTGGGCAATGTCATCGAGCCGATCGGTTTGCTCGACCAGCACGGCGCCGACTCAGTTCGGTGGTTCATGCTCGCATCCGGGTCCCCGTGGCAAGCGCGCCGAGTCGGCCATGCGGCGATGACTGACATCGTCCGCCGAGTTCTGCTCACATACTGGAACACTGTTTCTTTCCACACGCTTTACGCCAATGCCAGTGGATTCACCCCTGACGTCGATGTGACGCCGATCGAGCAGCGACCATTGATGGATCAATGGCTGTGCGCTCAGACAACGGCCGTAGCGGAAGCTGTCGATGCCGCGATGGAACGTTACGAGACTCAGGCCGCTGGCACGTTGTTGGCGACGCTGATCGATGACATGTCCAACTGGTATGTCCGCCGCAGCCGCCGCCGCTTTTGGGACGGCGACCCGATGGCTCTGCAAACCTTGCACGAGTGCCTGCGGACGCTGACGCTCTTGCTAGCGCCGATGATGCCGTTCATCACCGAGCGTGTGTGGCAGGACATGTACGTGGCCAGCGACCCCAACGCGCCAGCGTCCATCCATCTGGCCGCGTGGCCGGTCGCTAACGACCGCGCAACTGGTGGTTACCGCAATCCTGATTTGGTCGAAGCGATGGGTCTCACACGCCGATTGGTGGAACTCGGGCGGGCGGCCCGCGCGGGTGCGAATGTGAAAACTCGGCAACCACTTGCCGCCGCATTGGTCACGGCCGACGGCTTCGAGAAGCTCAGCGAGCAACTGCTTCAAGAACTGCGCGATGAGCTGAATGTGCATTCGGTGGTCGACGGCCGCGGCAGCAGCGAACTGGTGGAAGTGACAGTGAAAGCTAACTTCCGCAGCCTGGGCGCCCGCTACGCAAAGCAGACGCCAGAGATTGCCACGGTAATCGGAAACCTGGATGAAACGACGCGTACTGATTTAGTGCGGGCCCTCCGCGCCGAAGGAACTGCCAGCATTGATGTCGGCGGGACGGCTGTCGCGCTCATGTTGGACGACGTGCTGATCACTGAAGTCGCGCGCACCGGCTGGGCAGTGGCAACCGAGACCGGCATCTCCATCGCCTTGGACACCACAATCACACCGGAACTTCGCCGACTGGGGTACATGCGCGATGTCGTTCGCGTGCTGCAGGAATCCCGCAAGAGCTCCGGATTCGACATCAGTGACCGCATCAGCGTCGTCATCCACAGCAGCGATAAAGACGTTGCAGCCGCGTTGGCAGAGCACGGCGAGGTCATCTCTGCTGAAGTTTTAGCAGTTCAGTGGGACATTGCCGATCGCGCTCCTGATTCCGCCAATGTCATCGACGACGAGTTGGGCATCTCAGCGACGGTGACCAAATCGACCGCTTGAGGCAGCTCAGAGCCGGTCACTGCTCGATATCGTCGAGCGTGCTGCTTACAAACTCACGCAAACGCGAGCGATAGTCCCGTTCGATTATCGTTAACTCGGCAATCTTGGCGTTGAGTGCAGTGACCTGGTGTGTGAGTGACTCTAGCGTCTGCGCGGCCTGATCCTGCGCACTCGCGATCACTTGATCAGCGGTCCGCTGGGCGAGTTCCAGCACCTGCGAAGCGGATGCGCTCGGCCGAGCGTGGTCCACGTCATCCAATCGCCGCTGGAGCTCCCGCAACGTCGATTCGACCTGTTCAAGGAACTCGTCCACCTCGGCGAGGTTGTAGCCCTCTTTGAATCCGCGAACGGTTGAAAACTTCTTCGCCGCGACATCATTTGCCGAGATTGCCATCACTGCACGCCTTTCGCTCGGGTCAGCCGCGGGCTAGCGATCCGACAACATTTCGCAGCAATTGCAGCAGCAAGAACAGGACCAGAATAGACATGTCGACAGCGACCGACCCCAGCCGCAACGGCGGGATGAACCGGCGGGCGAGCTTCACCAGCGGGTCCGTGGCCGTGTAGACGATCTCTGCAAGAATCAATGTGAATCCGGCTGGCCGCCAGTCGCGGGAGAACATCCGGATGTATTCGAGGATGACCCGGCCGACCAGAGCGAGTATCTCCACCGTTATCAGCAGGTCGAGAATCTGGAATATCGCTTGCATGCCGCCCTTGCTTCAGGTGAGGTTCGAGACTAAATCTGAAGGTGCGCTCCTAAGGTCCAACTCGAGCCTCTGTAGCGCCGTCGCGACGACGATCAGGACTGGTTGAAAAACCCGTCTCCACGCATTTGTGCGCGAGCCGCGGATCCGACATCGACGTTAGCAGGCGACAGCAGGAACACCTTCGTCGTCACGCGCTCGATCGAACCACGCATCGCAAAGACCAAACCCGCAGCGAAGTCGATCAAACGCTTGGCATCCTCATCATCCATGCCCGTGAGATTCATGATCACCGGCACGCCGTTGCGGAATTCTTCGCCGATGCGCTTGGCATCGTTGTAGTTCAGCGGTTCGAGGGTCACGATGCGCGAGATCTCGGCCACGCGCGGTCCGGCAACAGATGCTGGTGCCGTCACCGCGGGCAGGACCTGCGGGCGTGGCATGTCGACCTGCGGGGTCTCGATGCGCTCATCAACCTCGAGATCTGCCACTTTCGCCGTCGATCCCTCGACCAGCCCCAGGTATGCCGCGGCTGATTTAAGCCAGGTCATCTGTCGCTCCTCTCGGATGTCACGTCTGTGACTTTGTATTCGCTGCCAGCAGTTGCCGTCACTTGGGGTGGAGTTTCACCCACCATGAGTTAACTGCGGTACCAGGTCGTGCATGGGCAGGGTAACTGTCTTAGGCCCGTTCGCCGAGGATTGCCGAGCCGATGCGCAGGTGTGTCGCACCTGCCGCGAGAGCTTGTCGAAAGTCCCCACTCATCCCCGCCGAGACGACATCAGCCGTCGGATACCTGAGGCGCAGGTCAGCAGAGACCTGCGCAAGCTCGCCGAACACCCACGCGGGATCCAAAGTCGGGTCGGCGACGGTCATCACCCCGCGCAAGCGAAGCATTGACGACTCAGCCACTGAATCAGCCAGGCTAGCAAGATCTGCAACGGGGCAACCCCCGCGCGAGGAGCCATCCGATCGAGGCGAGTGCCCCGGTAGGACATCTACCTGGGCCAAAACATCGAGTGAACGGCTCTGCGCCCCAGCAGCGCGTTCCAATGCGACAACCAAACTTGGTCTGTCAACCCCGTGGATCATGTCGGCCCAGCGCGCGACGTGAGCTGCCTTGTTCGTTTGCACTTGCCCA
>JBEHCB010000091.1:0-8291 GCA_041192885.1 Actinomycetota bacterium | reverse complement strand
GTTCCAGGCTGCTGGTGGCCACAACTGCTGGCAGTCGGCCGGCTTTGAGTTCCTCCTCGATGATTGCGCGTTGCTCTTTGCTGACGCTGCCATGGTGGGCTCGGGCAAGCACCGATTCGTCCGCGTTCTCCGGCGAATGCGTCGATCCCTCGTCAGCCGAGTGGTGCTCGTCAGCGGCTTCACGCGCGCTGCGCGCGGCCTCGTTCAAGTTCAGGGTCAGTTTCTCAGCGAGCCGCCGACTGTTGGCGAACACGATGGTTGAACGCTGTCGCGAGATCAGTTCGGTGATGGCCGATTCAACATGGGGCCAGATGGATGTCTGCGGCTGGAACCCTGATGCGGAGCCGCTGAAATCCTCAGTGGGGGAGCCGATCATCGACATGTCTTCGACGGGCACGACAACTCGAATATCCCATGATTTCTTGCTCGGCGGATCGACGATTGCCACCTCGGAGTGTGCTCCACCGAGCCAGCGCGCGACTGTCGCGATCGGCCGCACAGTGGCGGACAGGCCGATGCGCTGAATCGGCGATTCACTCTCGTCATCCAAACGCGCGAGAGACAACGACAGATGCGCACCGCGTTTATTGCCTGCGAGGGCGTGCACTTCGTCGATGATCACAGTCGTCACTCCGCGGAAGATCTCGCGGGCCGATGATGTGAGCATCAAGTACAACGACTCTGGGGTCGTGATGAGGATGTCGGGCGGGTTGCGCACCAGGGCAGTCCGCTCAGACTGCGGGGTGTCTCCCGTGCGCACAGCAGCACGAATCCCTGGCCACGAGCGCTTCTGACGGATGAACTCGTGTTCGATGCCGACCAGCGGCGTGCGCAAGTTGCGTTCGATGTCGCTTGCCAACGCCTTCAACGGCGAGATGTACACAACTCGGCAGCGGTGGTTGATGTCTGCGGGTACATCGTCGTGGGCGAGGGTGTCGATCGCGGACAGAAAAGCGGCGAGTGTCTTCCCCGATCCCGTCGGCGCGACGACGAGTGTGTGACGACCTTGACTGATGGACTGCCAGGCTCCACTTTGAGCCGCCGTGGGCTCGCCGAATGCTCGAACAAACCATTCCACTGTCGCCGGTGCGAACGGCAGCGATTCGGATGCGGCGGGCATGGGTGAATCCTGCACCGACCCACTCACAGCCACCCGCTGCGGTGAGAGGCCGTGTGCCATGATCGCTTGCCATGCGCCTCACGGACTTCTGGCAACGCATGGATGAGGCGCTCGGCGTTGGTTACGCGCGCTCGTGGGCGCGGGATGTTCATCTGGCCGAACTTTCGGGACTGACGGCTCAGGAAGCCCTTGATGCTGGCTGGGACACCAAGCAGGTCTGGCGAGCTGTCCACGCGGCACTCAAACTCCCGGCGGCTGATCGGTAGTCGCGCTCCGGCCCGCTCACCGGCTGCAAAACGACCGCGGTGCTCGCGCACACCGGCGGGGTGCAGCGCTTCGCGACTGTCGCCTCGCGCGTGGCAGTCCCCGCTCACACTGCTCTCGGTCTAGCGCTCGCGCCTGACGTCGCTGCCGCGCTCACCCACGCCGGAGCGCGCTAACCGCGAGCTGGCAGGTCGAGCGGCAGCGGTGAGCGCCCCCACGGGCGGACATTCGGCGTGTCGGGCTATTTTCGTACAAATGTTCGATGTAGATTTCGCGCTGTTCGTCCACACCAGCGTTCGTAGCCAGCAGGGATGTCAGCCCCCGCCGCTACCTTCGCGCCGCACAGAGAACAGATATCAAGACCCGTTACCAACGGCATAAGGAGAGCGTCGTGGCAGGAAAAACCGTCCCGCACCCGGTCATGAACGACCGAGCCAAGGCCCTGGAAGCCGCCTTGGGCCAGATCGAGCGCCAGTTCGGCAAAGGCTCGGTCATGCGCCTCGGCGACGAGAACCGTCCGAAGGTCGAGGTGATCCCCACCGGGTCGGTCGCGCTTGATGTCGCTCTCGGCATCGGCGGACTGCCGAAGGGCCGCATCGTCGAGATTTACGGTCCTGAATCCTCCGGTAAGACGACGTTGACCCTCCACGCCATCGCCAATTGCCAGCGCGCAGGCGGTATCGCGGCGTTCATCGACGCTGAGCACGCCCTCGACCCGGACTACGCCAAGAAGCTCGGTGTCGACATCGACAACCTTTTGGTCTCGCAGCCGGACACCGGCGAGCAAGCACTCGAAATCGCCGACATGCTCATTCGCTCGGGCGCCGTCGACCTGCTGGTCGTCGACTCTGTGGCTGCCCTCACCCCGCGGGCGGAGATCGAGGGCGAGATGGGTGACAGCCATGTCGGTCTGCAGGCCCGACTCATGTCGCAGGCCCTGCGCAAGATCACCGGTGCGCTCAATGCTCACGGAACCACCGCCATTTTCATCAACCAACTGCGCGAGAAGATCGGCGTCATGTTCGGTAGCCCCGAGACCACCACAGGTGGAAAGGCGCTGAAGTTCTACGCCTCGGTCCGTTTGGACATCCGCCGCATTGAGACTCTCAAGGATGGCACTGAGGCCGTGGGTAACCGAACGCGGGTGAAGGTTGTTAAGAACAAGATGGCCCCGCCGTTCAAGCAGGCTGAATTCGACATCCTTTACGGCGAAGGCATCTCTCGCGAAGGAAGCCTCATCGACATGGGTGTCGAGCAGGGGATCGTCAAAAAATCTGGTGCTTGGTACACCTACGACGGCGATCAACTGGGTCAGGGTAAAGAGAACGCCCGCACATTCCTCAAGGACAACCCGGATCTCGCGCAAGAACTCGAGGACGCGTTGCTCGCGAAGATGGGCGTGACCCAGGCGCCGGCAGATGGCGCAACTGAATCTGAGCCCATCGCCAAAGACGCGTAAAAACCAAGAACCCTGACACTTTCATGCAGGTTCCTCATCGTGGGTCTGATCCGGAGCTTTCCGGTCAGGCCCACGATGGTTTTCACGGTGACGCCGCTGCTGAAGCTGCCGAACGGCAGGCAGAGAAAGAAGAATCGGGAGATCCACGCGAGCGAGCGCGAACTATCTGCCTGAATCAACTGTCGTACTGCGCGCGAACCCGTGCCCATCTGGAATCCGTGTTGCTCAAGCGCGGCATCCCCACCGAGATCGCGGCAGAAGTCCTGGATCGCTTCACCGAACTTGGGCTGATCAACGATGCTGAGTACGCCCGGACCTACGCCCAGAGCCGCCAACGTTCCCGCGGATTGTCAGCGCGCTCGATTCAGCGGGAATTGCAGACCAAGGGCGTCAGCACCGAAGACATCAGCGAGGCCATGGTGGATGTGGATGACGAGTCTCAGCGCCGCATCGCACAGACATTGGTTGAACGCAAGCTCCGCGGGCTTGCCGGAGTCGAGACACAGGTGGCAACGAGGCGCTTGGTCGGCATGTTGGCGCGCAAGGGTTATTCGCCATCGCTGGCGTACGCAGTGGTGCGCGAGGTTTTGGGGGCTGCCGCAGTCGAGGCCGATGATGGGCCACCTCCTGATTGACCGCGTTTGCTGCCCACGACAGTAATTGCACGTCGTCCCGATCGTCTTTTACGGGTTCGAGAAGTGTTTGGTCATGCTCATAAAAATAGTTGTGGCCCGGGTATCGCTACCCGGGCCACAACTATTTAGTACGTGATCAGGCTGCGCAGAACGGCATCCATTGGTTGCCACACGGCACCAGCGGTGCGTGCAGACCGAAGGCCGTCATCAGCGGCGAACTGAGGAAGTAGACCAGGAACGCGATGGTCACAACCCACAGCAGCGGCTTGATGTCCTTGCCGCGACCGGTGAACAACTTGATCGCTGTGTAGGACACCACGCCAGCGCCGATGCCGATGGCGATGTTGTAGGTGAACGGCATCAGGATCATGGTCAGGAACGCCGGGATGCCGATCGAGTAGTCATCCCAATCGATATTGCGGACCTGGGTCATCATCAGGAAGCCGACGATCACCAGTGCAGGTGCGGCAGCCTCGTGAGGCACGATCTCAGTCAGCGGCGCGAAGAACGCCGCCACCAGGAACAGCGCACCAGTGATGAGGCTGGCGAAACCGGTGCGTGCACCGTCACCGACACCCGATGCCGACTCGATGTACGAGGTGTTGCTGGAGGTGCCACCGAAGCCACCGGCTGCCGCAGCAACCGAGTCCACGATCAGAACTTCCTTGAGGTGGGGGACATCGCCGTTCTCGTCCAGCAAGTTGCCCTCAGTGGAGATCGCGTAAACGGTGCCCATGGTGTCGAAGAAGTCGCTGAGCAGCAGGGTGAAGACTGCCAACGCGGCGGCAAGCGGTGCTGCCTGCAGCGCGCCCGTCAAGTCAACCTGACCAAAGAGATCGAACTTCGGCGCCGCGAAACCACTGGACGGCACGTGGGGGACGTTGAGCGCCCAACCCGACGGGTTCTCCAGGGTTCCAGGGTTGGTGTCCGTGTTGGCTGCGCCAATCTTGAACGCCGATTCCAGGACGATCGCGAACACAGTCGAGGTGAGCAACCCGATGAGGATTGCGCCCTTCATGCGCTTGGCGACCAGGATGCCTGTGAGCAGCACGCCGACGCAGAACACCAGCAGCGGCCAACCGCGCAAGGAGCCGTTGTCGTTACCGAAGTGAAGTAGCGGCACACCGTTCGCGCGAACGACACCAGCGTCGACCAACCCGATGAGGGTGATGAATAGGCCGATGCCCACGCCGATGGCGTAGCGCAGGCCCGCTGGCACAGCATTGAACACTGCTGTGCGGAAGCCTGTCAGCACCAGCACGAGGATGATCAGACCTTCGAGGACGACCAAGCCCATGGCCTCGCTCCAAGTGGAGGATTTGGCCAAGGTATAGGTCACGTATCCGTTGAGGCCCAGACCGGCAGCCAGTGCGATGGGCATCCGACCGAATGCACCCATGGCAATGGTCAGCACACCGGCCAAGATGGCGGTGGTTGCCGCGACCAGCGGGATGTTGGGGGCATCGCCGCCGCCGAGGAACTTGCCCTCGCCGTCAGTAACGGTGCCGATGATGAGCGGGTTCAGCACCACGATGTAAGCCATCGTGATGAAGGTGACGATGCCACCGCGCACTTCCTGTGCGAGGCTGGACCCGCGCTTGGTGATCTCGAACCAGCGATCGAGCGCACTGCCCGTGGCTGGAGTTGTGGTTGTTGCCATAGGTACTGCGTCCTCCTTGAATGTCCCCTAACAGCTCCGACGGGGGTACGGAGCCGCTATGCCGTGAGCGGGAGCGCGCAGGTGCCCACCGTGAGCATGATGAAAAACTTAGGTGAACGGCTGGCTAAAGCAGGGTTATGAACGGGCGTGGCGTGAAGTTTTTTGTGGCGCGCGTCACAGGGTTGCCGCGCTACGGTGGGCGCGTGTCCGACAGCGCCGAGCCCCATCGCTGGCAACCCACCGGGGACGTGGAGCAGCGAACGTGGGTGTTCGCTGCGGCCATCATCGCTTTAGGTGCACAGTTCATCGTTCCGGCAGGCTTCCGGTTAAGCCCGCCGTGGTTGTTGCCCGCCGCCGCCGGCGCACTCGCCCTGCTCTTGGCTGTCGGCGGTCGCGCGGTGGAGGACCCCGGTCATCGAAGCCTTCGATTGTTGGCGGTGGCGTTTGCCGCGGTATTGGCCGCAGGCAATCTGTTTGCAGTCGCTCGTTTGATAACCGCCCTACTCAGCGGATCGGTCGTGAACGCCCCGATCTTGTTCTCGGTCGGTCTCGCGGCGTGGGTGACGAACATCGTCGCCTTCGCCGTTGTCTATTGGGAACTCGATGACGGCGGTCCCGTCGCCCGCAGCCGCCGAGCAAATCTGGCGCAGGCGGATTTCTTCTTCCCCCAGTACGGGTTGCAGTCACACCGATACTGGCAGCCGCGGTTTATCGATTACGTCTACGTGTCGTTCACTAACGCGACAGCATTCAGCCCAACGGACACGCTGCCTCTGCGGGGACGAGCGAAAGCTTTGATGGCCCTGCAGTCTGCTGTCGCACTGGTCGCTGTTGCCGTCGTCTTTGCTCGCGGGGTCAACATCCTCACCTAGCCTCAGGAATCTGGCAGGTTGATTGGGATTGCCGCGCGTTGACCCTGAAAGTCGCGTGTGTGACCATTAGCCGCAGGAGGCAATCCCATGCATCGATTGCTGGCGCGACTGTCCCCAATCGCGCTTGCGGTAGCGTCGTTGAGCGCGCTGCCCGCTTCGCCTGCCGCCGCCGTGGCGATGCCAGTCCTGCACCTGCGGGGGGAAGCCATAGGCGACCCGACAATGGCGGGCGAACTAGGACTGCTCTTCGCAGACGCATTTGACCAGGCACTGCCTGATGCCTGCGATGTTGCCGCGGGCTTGCAGGGATACTCGGTCACTGTCGATACCGACAAGTTTTGCTTCAACCCATCCAGCACTGCGTTCGTCCCGGACCTGTCGCTGGACGGCATGTGTCGATCGATTCTTGCTCCGGCAGGTGTCATCTTGGTTGACACAGCAGTCAGTCGGACAAGTGTCTGGACTTTGGACGCGGCGGGCACCGCGAGGGGTTGCGTCTACCCATCAGGGACAGCCAACAATTTCAAGGGTTGGGCGTCTGCCTATAAGAGCGCGCTGTCGGCTTATCGCAAACAAGGCTTCGATGCGATGCAAACTGCGTTGGCTTCCTGCGATGACAGCGTGGCAGCGAACGCCTGCATGGTGCGCGATGCGAGCGGGCAATACGTCCCGGATCCGAAAATTTTCAAACCGCTAGCACCACCGCCGATGCCTACCCAGGCCGGAGCAACAGCCGTGACGATCATCAATGTCGCATCAATGGCAGCCGGCGGTCCGGCCCAGGTTTTCGTCAAGACTGATGGCAGCGTGGTTGCCAGGTGCGACACCACGATGCCCAGCACCGCATCGTCGGTATGCACGGTGCCGTCAACGCTCGGTGCGGCGGTACGGGTCGCCGCCGCCCGGCTTCACACAGTTGCTTTGAAAGCAGACGGCAGCGTGGCTGAATGGGGATCGATCCTTGTCAACGGCACGTCGACGCTTGCGCGTGCCCCGGCAATCGCCGACGCCGTTGATGTCGCTGCAGGCGACAACTTTGCGGTGGCTCTTCTGGCGAATGGATCGCTCACCGCTTGGGGGGATGCCGCTGACGGTCAGACAGCGATTCCCCTTGGACTCACCCAGGTCAAGCAGATTGCAGCGGGACGCTGTCACACGGTTGCCATGAAGGACGACGGCACCCTGGTGTCGTGGGGCTGCGCACAGGCCGGCCAAACGTCCGTTTCCGGACTCAAAGGCGCTGTCGCCATCGATGCCAGCGGGGACTCCACGATGGTGTGGTTTGCCGATGGCAGCAGTCGTGTGGTTGGCGCTACTGATGTCATCGCACAGCCAAATCGAGGTTCGTCGTCGCTTGCTGGCGCTGCTGGAGCCTATTTCGTGAGTGGTGATGATTGTCAAAAGAACGTCTCCGACTACGCGCTCAATGATGCGGGAACGTCGACAAGCATCTCGGCGCCGAGTGACCTGCGTTATGCCACATCTCCGTCCGACGCATCCGCGTGGCGCTTCACCTGGGATGCACCTGCTAACGCGAGCACCAAGCCCGGTTACACATATGAGGCGCGCTACAGCGCAACGAACGGGCGAACCTGGACTGACTGGACTGCAGCGACCAGCCCACTCGATGTCCCTAAGCCTGCAAACGGGATTGTTGCTCGCTTCGATGTGCGCGCGGTTTACAAGGCGTCATCGGGGACATGGACGCCGGGCCCGAAGGCGCACATGGTGGTTCAGGAAACCACGATTTGCGGCGGCAACCAATCCAGCTCGGTGAGCGCGGTGCTCGAACGAGCCGACGCTATCGCGCCGAGCGCGCCACAGGCGCTGGTCGCCGTGTCTCCGAATTCGCGCACGCTCCGCATCAGTTTCTCCCCGGTTTCCATGGTGGGTGTCGGCGCGGCCGTGGCTGACCTGACCACCTACAACGTTCGCTATTCCTCTAACGGCACTACCTGGACCAACCTGCAGCCGCGCGGTTTCGCCACCACAGTCACCGGGTTGACCGGTGGCGTGCCTTACCAAGTGCAAGTCACTGCCTCGAACCGATTCGGCAGTTCGATGGCTGCTATCACCGCGAAAACTGCCGCTGATGCGGTGGTGCCGTCGTTATCGACGACTGCCATCGCCGCACGCACGGTCTCCTTGGCCTGGAAGGCGGCAGTGTTCCCGGCCGGCAGCAAGGACAAGGTCACGGATTACAAGATTGAGGTCTCGGCTGACGGCGGCGCGTGGACAAGCTTCGCGCACAAGGCCAGCACTAAAACATCGATCACGGTCA
>JBEHCB010000090.1:0-3922 GCA_041192885.1 Actinomycetota bacterium | reverse complement strand
GATGGACATCATCGGCAGCCTCGACGAACTCGCCGCAATCGCGACGTGGGTACTCACGTTGGACGGTACTCGCGATTACACACATGTCGTTGCGGAGCATCCGCAACACCGGCCTCTACTGCATGCACTCATCGACGCCGGCTGCGTCATCGCGCTGGCTGACGGCACACCAACCGCCACCAACCGGCCGCACACCGCTGCTGCTAACACATCCGTATCCAGAGCGGTCATTCCCAGCGCCGATTGCCTGCGTCAATCGTCCGCCCGAGTCGCCGACGACCTGAGCGACGATGCATCCGAGGTTGCGGTTGGCAGAGCAAGCGCGACCGTCAGCGTCGTTGGATCGCTGTCACTGGTCACCCGCATCGAGCAGTTGATCATGGCCGCTGGTGTCACGATCGCTGATGCGCCTTTGATGCACGCGCACTTGCGGTCTTCGCCGGCAGCACCAAGCGATGCCCGTGCACGCGGTATCGCTGTGCCACCTCCGGCTGTTGCAGCCATCATCGCGACTGTCAGCGATAGCAATGATCCCCACTTGGCCGTCACGAAGACTGAGGCGTACATGCGCGACGGCATCGCGCACATGTGCATCAGCGTCGCAGGGTCACGATTGTTGTGCGGCCCTTGGGTGATTCCGGGGTTGACCGCGTGCACTAGATGCGCGGTGCTGGCCGAAGCACGATCGACGGGAATTCACTCACCGCGTGCACTCGGGCAAGTAGCCATCCGCGCTCAAGCGGCTGACTCGAGTCTTGTACTGGCCGCAGCGATAGCCAGCAGTCGCGCACTGGCATACATCGATGGGCTGGCGCCACACGGCATCCCTGAGCTGGTGCGGTGGAATGGCGTCGGCTCATTCGAATCGTCGACCCTGGATGCCCATCCCACATGCGGATGTACGCGGGCACTTGCGCCGCTTGGGCCCAGAACGCAACCTTGCGAAGGCGAGGCCCAGCAAAGTCAGGATGCAGCCGAAACGCTCGGAAGAAAGGGCGAGGGCCGGCCATGGGCCGACAGCGTCAAGGATTCAGCGGCTCGGGTTGCAGCAACATAAAACAATCGCTGCTCCTCAGCCATCGTGTCGTCGCTCAAATCGCGGCCGAACGGAAACAAACCCTGGCTCACACCGATGACATACACATGCGCCCATTCCAAGCCCTTGCTCGCATGCACCGTGAGCAAGGACACCGCGTGCACAACTGGCGGCAACGCCACTTCACGGCGGTAGTCCAAATCGGCGATGAAGTCAGCCAGGCTCGTCTCGGGCGCTGCGAGCATCATCTGCTGTGCATGCCGGGACAACGCCTCCAGCAACAGCCAATCTGGCGATGTGCTCTCAGCCGCTTGGCTCGGCGCTTGGGGTCGCCAGCCTGCGGTCGACAGCACATCAGCAACCGCATCAGTGAGGTTCATTGTCGCGCTGGCCGGGTCCTTGCTCATTCCGCGTAACAGCGTCAGCGACCGCATCACGGCCGGCCGGCTGAAGAAGCCCGCAGCGCCATCGTCAACCACGGGCACGCCAGCAAACGCCAACGCCTCCCGAATCAGGCGAGCTTGAGCGCCGATCCGGAATAGCACCGCGATGTCCGACGGTTCGACTCCGTTGCTGATGGATTCGCTGATGGCGGCAGCGACGGCCTCGGCCTCAGCCGAGTCGTCAGCTTGCACAGGCAGGGTTCGCACAATTCCGCGATCGGCACGGTGCGCCCGCACGGAGATCGTCTCGCCGAGCTCGCGCCGCACTCCAGAGCCGAACTCCACAACTGCGACCGACGAGCGGTAACAGGTGCGAAGTGCAACTTCCTCGCAACCTGGATAGTTGCGGCGGAACCAGGCAAGTGAATCGTCGACCACGCCGGCAAAACCATAAATTGACTGATGGCGATCGCCGACAACGCATATATCGCGCGATGGACCTGTCCATAAGCGCAGCAAGGCACGCTGCATCAAGCTGGCGTCTTGGAACTCATCGACGGTGATGTGACGGTAGCGCCGTTGCACTGTTGCCGCGGCCGCGGAATCGTCATCTAACATGGCAACCAACCGCGCCAGGACATCATCGAAATCCATGAAGCCTTCGCGAAGGTTGTCATCCTCGTAGCGCTTGTACACATCGGCTACAACGTCGACATCAACTGCGCCAACGGCTACCAGCCGCTGGCCCTTGATGAATTCCCCGATTCGATCGGCGTCGAACGCGCGGGATTTAGCCGCATCGATCAGCGACACTGCGATGGCGGCTTCGCCGCTGTCCAACCCCCATCGGTCATCACCTGCAATGGCGGCGAGCACCGACTGGCGATTGCCACGAATTCGCGGCAACGGCGGGTTGGATCCTTGTTCCCAGAAAAAACGCAGTTGCATCAGCGCAGCCGAGTGAAAGGTTCGCGATGCAACCTCGCCGACTCCAAGAGTCATCAGCTGCTCGCGCAATTGCCCCGCTGCCCGATTGGTGAAACTCACTGCGAGGGTATGGGCAGGCTCGTGGGTGCCGGTGCGAACTGCGTGAGCGATCCGGCGAGAGATCGTCCGCGTCTTGCCAGAACCGGCAGGGGCTACAACCAACAACGGGCCGTTGACACAGGTCGCGGCCTGCCGTTGCTCATCATCGAGTTCGGCGAGGACATCTATGCGCGCGGTGGACACACCAGAAGCACCATGCCCACTCATGCAGGCGATTCAACCATGCGCGCGCGCAATGAACTTCGGTGCCACAATTCGACCATGACGACCGCCGCGAACCCGCCAGCTGGAACCTTCATCATGTACTCAACCCCGTGGTGTGGTTACTGCCAGCGGCTGAAGGGGCAGCTGCAACGGGAGGGCATCGAATTCAGCGAAGTGGACATCGAGCAGCAACCCCAGGCGGCTGATTTCGTCATGTCAGCCAACGGCGGCAACCAAACGGTTCCCACCCTGCACTTCAGTGACGGCAGCGCGCTGACGAATCCTTCGGTCATCGAGGTGAAAGCCAAGCTCGCCTCACTGAGCTAACCCGCCTGTCTAGTCGCCCGCGACCAGGCCTGCCGGGCCGGCAGCATCCGCCGGCAAGAACACGGTGGCCGCGCTGCGGACATAATGGAAACCGGCGGCCACATCAGTCGGATTCACGCCCGCAATCTCCGCCCATGCTTGCCTGTAAACCCGCAACTGATTGTCATCAGCGTCGTGTTTGAGCGATGTCTTCCAGTCGATCACTTCCCAGGTGCCGTCTTCGCGAACGAATACCGCGTCGATGCGACCGCGCACCGGGATTCCGTCCACGACAGTGGCGAACGGAACTTCAACATCGTGCGCTCGTCGCTCGGCGTACGGGCCCTGCTCGAATGCCTCAATCAACTCTTGCAAGTCCGAGTCGGGCAGCCAGGTCGGATCAATCTCGTCGTCGCCCAGCGGAAGCAGGCCATCAGCTGCGCGCCAGCGCTGCTCAACCCAGGCATGGAAATCTGTGCCTCGGCGAGCGGCAGCTGATGTGACCTTGGGCATCGGCCGCGCCAAATCCTCGGCATATCCCTGTCGGTCAGCGGCGATGCGCATCACATCGGAGGTAGTGATACTCCGCGGAACCCGCACATGGCGGATCGCTTGCGGGATGGACTCCCGCACCAACAAGTCGATATCCCGATCCCAATCGGCTAACAGCTCGCGCTCTGCATCGTCAAAGTGGACTTTGCGTTCATCCTGAGGCCCGGCATCTGCAACCCACCGGGCGGCCTGGGTCACGCGGTCAAGGAGACGCTCATCGGCGACAGCGGGCCAGTCGGCGCGCTGATCGAGGTCCGCACCATCGCGCTTTGATTTCTCAGGCACCTCAGCCCACGCATGCACCGTTCCCAAAGCACCCGACATGACGTGCTCGCGCATCACTTGTAACCAGGGCGAAGGCATTCGGGGAGTTTTTTGTGTCGGCCCCCATGTT
>JBEHCB010000089.1:0-4541 GCA_041192885.1 Actinomycetota bacterium | reverse complement strand
CGCTCGTACACCGGGTCGTCGTCCGGCCGATGCGCGTGAGTCGACCAACCCGCGACTATCGCGTCGAATGCATCCGTCGGCACGGCGGTCGTGGCCTCTGGCCCGACGATCTCAACCAATTGCTCCGCCAGGACTGTCAGCAACGCCTTCTCGTTACTGTCGAACTCGGCATGGACACAACCGTCGCGCCCGCGTTGAAATGCCGTTGCCATATCAATCCCCAGACCGCTCGATGGTTGCCCACAGGCCATAGGAGTGCATCGCGGCGGCATCAGATTCCATCCGCTCCCTGGATCCTTGCGAGACGCACGCTTTGCCGTCCGTGTGTACCTGCCACATCAGAGTTTCTGCTTGAGCACGGTCATAACCGAAGTAGGTCATGAACACCCAGGTGACATAGGACATCAAGTTGATCGGGTCATTCCAGACGATGGTCGACCATGGCAGCGCGGTCTCAACCTCCTGCTCGGTTTCAAGCCGGGGCAATGTCGGCAAAGCCGCTGAAGCATTCATCAGGGGAGTGCGAAAGTATTGAAGCTCGGGCACGTGTGATGACACATGCCCTGCCATGGGCCCTGTCATGCGCCCTGTCCTTGGCCCTGCAGTACGCGGCGGTTCGTCCCACAGCAGAGCCTGCCTCGCCATGATGGGGATTCTTCCACCTGGTCGCGACAATCACGCCACCGCGACCTGCATCAATGTCAGCGCAGACCGCGGCCGATCTCCAACGCCGCCGCGTGCACAAGGTCGCCCAGCTCGCTTTGCCGACTCGGTGACAGCACCCGGTGATCGTCGCCGCGCAAGATCGCGATGCCGACCGCAGCTTGCAATCCGGCGACGGAGCGGATACTGCTGCACAGGAGCAACTCGGTCGGCTGGTACGGGTCAGTTGTCATCCGCCATTTGGGAACGTGGACTCCGGCCGGCGCCACAACATCTGCCAGTGCCTCGCTGGCAGCATCATCGAGTCGATGCCGACGACTTCCGACCCGCTGATCCCGCGCCGCGGCCGCAACCGCCAACGATGACGACTGCGGTGTGAGCGTCGCGACCGTGACGATGTTCTCATCCTCCGCCAGCCACAGATGCGAGATGCAACCCGAGGTGTCTGCGAGGGTGCGCAAGATTGGCATCGACACTTCTCGCAGCCGGAATTGGACCGTGCGAGCCATGGACAACAGAGCCATCCCCGGTCGCGTCTTGCCGTCAGCGCCGCGCAACACCAATGCATGTTGTTCCAGCGTTGCCAGCAGTCGATAAACAACTGTGCGGGAAATACCCAAGTCATGGGCAATCTGGGTGACAGTCATGCCGTCATTGGAGCTAGCCAGCACCTCCAGCACGCAGATTCCACGGTCGAGTGTCTGCGAGGTCTCGGTCGGCATGACATGAACTTACGCAGACTTGCATTGATACCACGGCGCGCTTACGCCACAGGCATCACAGTTGAGCAGTCGGCGTTAGCCAACATGACCTAGACCATCCCCCGGTCGCTGGTCATTCAGCGGATTCATCCCCGCCTGGAGTCAAACCTTCATAAATGGCCTTGCAATCAGGGCAGACCGGGAACCGCTCCGGGTCCCGGGACGGCACCCAGATCTTTCCACACAGCGCCACCACCGGTTCGCCCGTGACAGCGCTCTCGACGATCTTCTCCTTGCGCACGTAATGCGCGAAGCGCTCATGGTCGCCGTGACTCAGGTCTGGAACGATCCGTTCCTCGGTCGAGACACCGCCATCGGTCTCACTGTGCCGCGCCTGTTGAAGATCGGCATCGAAACCGTGGCGCGCAGTTGGCGGCATGGGAACTCCGCTGGTGGCGGTTATCGACGACGTCACACCGATGTTCACAGTCGAAGTGAATCAGAGGCTCACTGCGCTGACGACAAACGCTCCCGCAAATCGCTCAATTGCTTCGACATTGCAGCCGGCAGTCGGTCGGCGAACTTCGTGAAGTACTCCTGCGTCAAGTCGCATTCAGCAATCCACGAAGGCACATCCACCGCTAACAGTTCATCCAAGTCGGAGGCTGCGATCTCGAGCCCAGCGGTGTTCAGGTCAGTGCCGGCCGGCATCCGACCCAGAGGCGTGTCGGCAGCTTTCGCCGTGCCTTCAAGTCGTTCAACGATCCACGCCAGCACCCGCGCGTTCTCGCCAAATCCGGGCCACAGGAACCGTCCGTCAGCGCCCTTGCGGAACCAGTTGACCTGGAAGATCCGCGGCAACTTGTCCGCCGATGTGGCCTGGCCGATTTTCAGCCAGTGACCCCAGTAATCAGCCATGTTGTAACCGCAGAAGGGCAACATTGCGAATGGGTCGCGACGAAGTTCGCCGACGGTGCCTTCAGCTGCGGCTGTCTGCTCAGACGCGATCGTCGCGCCCATGAACACACCGTGCTCCCATGAGAGCGACTCGTTCACCAGCGGCACATTGGTCGCGCGGCGGCCACCGAACAAGATCGCATCAATCGGCACCCCGGATGGCGCATCCCAATCCGCGGCCAGGCACGGCGCCTGCGTCGCAGGTGCGGTGAAGCGGGCATTCGGGTGGCTCGAGACGCGATCGCTGTCGGGAGTCCAGTCGTTGCCCTGCCAATCGATCAGGTGGCTCGGCGGCTGAGGCGTCAACCCTTCCCACCACACATCGCCATCGTCGGTCAGTGCGACATTGGTGAATAAACAGTTTCCCCAGAGGGTGCGGATGGCGTTCGCATTCGTCATCTCGCCTGTCCCCGGAGCGACCCCGAAGAAACCATTCTCCGGGTTGGTTCCGTAAAGACGACCGTCGGCGCCGAATCGCATCCAGACGATGTCGTCACCAAGAGTCTCGACCTTCCAGCCGGGAATCCGCGGCTCCAGCATCGCCAAGTTCGTCTTGCCGCAGGCTGAGGGGAATGCCGCGGCGATGTGCTTCACCGAACCGGCTGGCGAGGTGAGGCGCAGCAACAGCATGTGTTCGGCCAACCAACCCTCGTCGCGAGCCATCACCGATGCGATGCGCAAAGCGAAACACTTCTTGCCCAGCAAGGCGTTGCCGCCGTAGCCGCTGCCGTAAGACCAAATCTCGCGAGTCTCCGGGAAGTGGGTGATGTATTTGGTTTCATTGCACGGCCATGCGACATCCGGGCGCTCCTGACCCATGACATCGCGCAGCGGGTAGCCGACCGAGTGAACGGCGGGCACGAATTCGCCGTCGGCACCCAACAACTCCAGGACGGCAGTCCCCATGCGAGTCATGATCGCCATGTTCAGCACCACATAGGGGCTGTCGGTGATCTCGACTCCGATCTGCGAGATCGCGCCGCCGAGCGGACCCATGGAGAAGGGGACGATGTACATCGTGCGCCCGCGCATGCAGCCATCGAACAAACCGTCGAGGATTCCGCGCATCTCGCCGGGCTCCATCCAGTTGTTTGTTGGGCCGGCATCAACTTGCCGCTCGGAGCAGATGTAGGTGCGATCCTCAACACGAGCAACGTCGCTGGGCGCGCTTCGCGCAAGGAACGAGTTCGGTCGCAACTCCGGGTTCAAGCGGATCAGGGTGCCCTGCTCGACCATCATCTGCGTCAGTCGTTGCCACTCCGCCTGAGAACCGTCGCACCACACGATGTCATCCGGCTTGGTGAGCTCAGCAATTCGCTCAATCCAGTCGAGCAGACCAGTATGAGCAGTGGGCGCATTCGTCACATGGGTGACAGTCATGGTGGGAGTCCTCCAACGCGGGTAGGAGTCAACTCTCCCCCGACCTGGCGCACTCTCGCCAATCAAGAACGCGTATTCGGTGCGATTGTGAGTAATGGCACACTCATCGTGGTGACCCAGGTCACTTAGGCGCGAAAGTGTTCACCTGGCGAACGCAATCGGCGCTTCGCAGCGGCAGGGCCGCGCAGGTCAGCGCGATTCGCTGCGCGCAAGCAAGGTCCTGATGGCGCGCAGCGCAACTGAGAGAACCGCAATATCAGCCACCTCGGTGCTGGCGACCTCTGCGAGAGTCTGCCTGGCCTGGGTGACCGCATCGCTGTGAGTCGCTTCCCATGCGGCAACTCGACTGGCTTCATCTGCGTTGACATCGGTCGATCGCAACACGCGAGCGGTCAACTGTGACAAGGCGGCGTACACATCAGCGCGCAGCGCAGATCGAGCCAAGGTGCTCCACCGTTCGTCGCGCGGCAGCGCTGTGATGCACGACAGCATCCAGTCGATGTTGTATGCCTCGGACAAGCGGAAGTACATCCGTGCGGCGACGCCCGGCTCGCACTTCGAACGCTCGGCGATGTCCGCGATGTCCAGCAAGCTGAACACATCAAGCAGTGCCGCAACATCTTCTGCCAAGTCCTGCGGAACTCCGCGATCGCGCAGCTGCTGCGCCCGGTCACCCCACCGCGCGGATTCGTGCCCCTTGAGCATGGTCGGAACTTGAGCGGAGATTGACGAGACGAGAGGTTGCAGGCGTCGCTGCTCTGCCACGATGTTCAGACCCGAACCCCGAGTGACCAGGAACCAGCGCGTTGCACGATCGATGAGGCGGCGAATCTCCAGATA
>JBEHCB010000088.1:0-4726 GCA_041192885.1 Actinomycetota bacterium | reverse complement strand
TTTCTCGCAACGCTATGCGCAGTTCCCGGTCAAGGTGTCGGCGCTGTCGCGCTTTCAGACCGACGCGCAGGCGAAGCAGGTGTACGAGGGGCTGACCGACGGCACCGTTGATGTGGTGATCGGCACCCACCGGCTGCTCGGCGCCAATGTTCGCTTCAAAGATCTGGGATTGGTCATCGTCGATGAAGAGCAGCGTTTCGGGGTGGAGCACAAGGAGCATTTGAAAGCGCTACGTACGAATGTCGACATGCTCGCGATGTCAGCGACGCCGATTCCGCGCACCTTGGAGATGGCCATCACCGGCATCCGCGAGATGTCCACAATTGCAACCCCGCCGGAAGAGCGTCATCCGATCCTCACTTATGTGGGCCCTTACAGCGACGGACAAGTCGCGGCGGCTATCAAGCGGGAGATGCTGCGCGAGGGCCAAGTGTTCTATGTGCACAACCGGGTTGAGTCGATTGAACGTACGGCGAGCAAGATCCGTGATCTGGTGCCGACCGCCCGAGTGGTGGTCGCGCACGGGCAGATGAACGAGCACCAGCTCGAGCAGATAATCATCGACTTCTGGAATCGAAAGTTCGATGTGCTGGTCTGCACGACGATTGTCGAGTCGGGACTGGATGTGCCAAATGCCAACACTTTGATCGTCGATCGTGCGGATGTCTTCGGGTTGTCGCAGCTTCACCAGCTTCGCGGTCGAGTGGGCCGTGGCCGTGAGCGTGCTTACGCATACTTCATGTACAACGGCGATAAGCCATTGACGCAGGTCGCATACGACCGGTTGGCAACTATCGCCCAGCACACCGAACTCGGTGCGGGTATGAGCGTTGCCATGAAAGACCTGGAAATCCGAGGCGCTGGAAACCTTTTGGGTGCGCAGCAAAGCGGGCACATCGCGGATGTCGGCTTCGATTTGTATGTGCGATTGGTGTCCGAAGCGGTGGCTGAGTTGCGCGACGCTGGTGAGGCGCACGAGGTGCCGGAGGTCAAGATCGAGTTGCCTTTGGATGCCCACATTCCAGTGGAATACATCGAGCAAGAGCGACTCCGTTTGGAGGCGTACAAGCGGATCGCCGCAGCCGCGACAGAGACAGAGATCGACGAGTTGGTCGAGGAGCTTCTAGACAGGTACGGCAATGTGCCTGAACCGGTTGATTTGCTGCTGGAGGTGGCACGCCTTCGCGTTGTCGCCCGAGCTGCTGGCTTGGCCGAAGTGATGCTCGCCGGGTCATCCGTCCGTTTGGCGCCCGCAGACCTTGCCGAATCCCGTCAGGTTCGTCTGACTCGCCTCTACCCAGGAGCCATCTATCGGCCCGTGACGCATACGATTCTCGTGCCCGCCCCGCGCACTGCGAAGGTGGGCGGCCAGATTGTGCGAAACCGCGAGTTGGTGGCGTGGCTGCGCGAGTTGGTGACCGCGGTTTTCGCCTGAATTCCGCCCCTTGGTTTCGTCTACTGGAGGTTCTGCCATCGTGAGAAAGCGACACCTGGGCGGCGCGGTGCTCGTGCTGGCCGCTTCCCTTGCCCTGACCTCGTGCTCGGACTCAGCCAAGGTCGGCGCCGCATTCACGGCCGGCAGCGCACGGATGTCTGAGTCGGAACTCACCTCGTTAATCGATGAGAGTCGTAAGGCCCAAACCGACTTGGGCGTTGAAGTCAGTGCAGCTGTAGACATCGCTTCCGGAGCGCTGAACGCGCACATTTGGCAAGAGATCGTGAATGTCGCCGCGGCGGCCCGCAAAGTCACGGTGACAAAAACCGAATTATCGGACATCCTCAACGCCGAGTATTCGCGAAGCGGCAAGAAGAATGTCCAAGGGCAACTGGCGTCCATCGGCTACCCGCCGCGGATGGCTGAGGACTATGCGCGTTTGGTGTTGTTGCAGAACAAGGTGAGCCAACAGGTTGCCGGCGGTAAGACGGATGCGGCGGCGCAGGCGAAGGTGGCGAAGTTCTGGTCCGACACCGCTACATCGTTGAAGATCACTGTGGCCCCGCGCTATGGCACCTGGGATTCGACTGCGTTGCAGGTGACCCCGCCGCAGAACCCGAACACGAACCCCGGCACAAACGGCAACAACAGCAACCAGGTGCCGTGACGCACACTGCAGGTGAGTGGCGTGACTGATACCCGAGGGCGTGAACTGCTGCGCCTGGTTGAAGTGATGGATCAGTTGCGCTCACCGGGCGGCTGCCCGTGGGATGCCGAGCAAACGCATGCCTCGCTCTTGGAGTACTTGCTTGAAGAGGCCTACGAAACAGTCGAGGCTGTTGAGTCGGATGACCGTGCAGCACTGCGTGAAGAGCTCGGTGATGTGCTGCTGCAGGTTGTTTTCCACGCTCGAATTGCGCAGGAGCACGGCAGCGATCCTTTCGACATCGACGATGTCGCATCGGGAATCGCCGACAAACTGATTCGGCGCCACCCGCATGTTTTCGCTGACGACGACTTGGATGATGGCGAAGACCTTCATGTGCGCTGGGACAAGATGAAGGCAGCCGAGAAGGCGCGCACTTCAGTGACCGATGGTGTGCCGGCGACGATGCCGGCCTCGCTGTTGGCGATGAAACTGCTGGGCCGCGCATCTCGAAACGATGTCACGGCATCAGTGCCGGCGGCCGACCCCGTGCTGGCTGACTCTGTCCGCAATGCCGTCATGCAGAGGGGCTCGTCGGCAGGTGATGATGCCGGCGAGGTCTATGGCGAGCTGATGTTGGCAGTCATCGCTTCAGCAGCGGAGCAGGGAGTCGATGTTGAAGCCGCGCTGAGGCAAGCAGTTCGTGCGTATCGGCAGCGCATCATCGAAGCCGAGCAGACGAATCTGGCCGCTGGCCATTGATGTGGCCGCAGACTCAGTGGTGGTCTTTAGCCCGCATCCCCAGTCGCGCATAAGCGGCAGTCACATGAGGGCCGATGCGCAAAACAGCGGGCATCGCCATCATGGTTGCTCGGATGAGCCTGATCCTTCGACTTGCGCGTCGCCCCCGGAAGTCATCGCTGCCGTGCATCAATGAGCGCAGCCAACGCCGCGCCGAGGGCGGCAGGTGGTGGAAGTTCTCCGCGTACTCAGCCTGCACCCACAAGGGCAAGCACATGAAGGAAGTACCGGCAAGGTACTTCCATAACGGCATCGCCGGCGTCAGAAACCTGATCGGCCACGGCATATAAGGCACGATCAGCGAGCGCATCGCCGTCATCGCCGGGGCAGTCACCGCCAACTTAGGCCTGATGGCTGCGAGATAGGCATCCAGTTCGCGGGTTGACGCGAACACTTGGTCGCGGGGGATGTCAACAAGTTCTGCAGCATCGACCTGCTCAGCCAGGTATGTATCGGCAATGTGCGGCTCGCTGCTGGGGTGGGTCCGCAGGTATGCATCGGCGACTGAGTCAACAAGCGCCGCGTGGACCCACAGCAATTCGCCGACATCATTGATGCCCAGGCGCTCGTGGATGAGGCGCACATGCGCAGCCGTTCGATGCGCTTCCTCCGTGGTTCCGAAGCAAGTCATCCCGATGTATTCGGCTGTGCGAAGCAACCGCGCCCAGGTGTTGCGTCGATAGTCCGAGAGCCGGTCGACTGCAGCCATCGCAGACGGATGCAATGCCTGCAGCAGCAACGCTCGGATCCCGCCAACTATTGCCGTCGCATCTGCGTTGATGATCCATGTGGCGCTGCCCGGTCCGAACAGGCCTGGATCGGCGACATCCGTCACTGGCACACCCATCGATAGCGGCGGCCGCGTCAGCCGACGCTTCTGCTGGGGCTGTGCAGCCGGTTGGCTCGACGGTGAACCCGGGTGGATGGCTTGCACGCTGCAAGCATCGCACCAGGTTGCGGCTGCCGCATCCGCACGAAAATCGCGATGCACGATTGGCTAGGCTGCGGCTGCGATGTGAAGCGAATTTCCACGCCACTGACTGCCTGCGAAACTGCACTTCAACGACTTGGACGAAAGGGACCCTGATGGCCACCATCGAGAGCATCACCGCCCGCGAGATTCTGGATTCCCGCGGCAACCCGACTGTTGAGGTTGAGGTTCTCCTTGATGATGCAACCTCCGCGCGCGCTGCGGTGCCATCCGGCGCGTCAACAGGGGCTTTCGAGGCAGTGGAGTTGCGCGATGGCGAGTCCCGCTACGGCGGCAAAGGCGTTCGCACTGCCGTGCAATTCATCGAAGACGAGTTGATGCCGGTGGTCCTCGGCTTCGATGCCAGCGAGCAGCGGTTGATCGACGCGGCTTTGATTGATGCCGATGGCACCGCGAACAAGGGGCGGCTGGGCGCGAACGCGATCCTCGGCGTCTCTTTGGCAGTCGCACGCGCGGCCGCTGAATCGGCAGAGCTGCCACTGTTCCGCTACATCGGCGGACCAAATGCTTGCGTGCTGCCTGTGCCGATGATGAACATCCTCAACGGTGGCGCACACGCTGACACCGGTGTCGACATCCAGGAATTCATGATCGCGCCGATTGGCGCTCCGACCTATAGCGAGGGTCTGCGCTGGGGTGTGGAGATCTACCACAGTTTGAAGTCGGTGTTGAAGTCACAAGGTTTGGCGACCGGCCTGGGCGATGAGGGTGGATTCGCGCCGAATGTCGCCAGCAACCGCGCAGCCTTGGATTTGATCGCAGTAGCGGTTGAGAAGGCCGGCTACCGCCTTGGCAGCGAAATCGCTCTTGCGCTCGATGTCGCCGCGACTGAGTTCTGCGAAGGCGGCAGCTA
>JBEHCB010000087.1:0-2792 GCA_041192885.1 Actinomycetota bacterium | reverse complement strand
CATTGGCGACGCTCTGCTGCTGCCAGGCGCTGATGTCGCAGGTGACGCGACTGTCACCGGCGGCAGCGTCGTCGGCGTCGGCGCAGTGATCGGTGCAGGCGCTGTTGTCGACGGCAGCGTGATTATGGATGGTGCAGTCATCGCAGCCGGGGCGCAGATTCGCCGAAGCATCGTGGGTGCGGGCGCGCGCATCGGCCGTGCCACGCATTTGGTGGAAGCTGTCGTGGGCAATAACGCGACCATCGGCGCCGGCAATGAATTGCTCAGCGGCGTGCGTGTGTGGCCCGATGTGACGTTAAGCGAAACCGCGGTCCGCTTTTCAGCAGATGCGTGATTCGGTGAGCAAAGTGGCTGGTCTGTGACTGCCATTCTCACCCGCAGTTATCGCCCAACCTGGGATGAGCACAACCAGCTGAATCTGGCTGCGATGTTCGCCCCGGTGCGCCACGGCGCGGCTGACCCATGTTTCCGGCGCATCGGGGACACCGTCTGGCGGGCGTTCAACTCGGCTGCGGGAGCAGTAACGCTTCGCATCCAGCGGGTGTCCGACGGAGTCGAGGCAACGGCGTGGGGGGCGGGTGCGGCATGGGCGATTGAGCACCTGCCGGTGATGTTGGCCGCTGATGATGATGCGTCGACTTTTGATGTCAGGCAGTTCGCTAATGGTGTTTGGCATCCTCACCTGCGAACGCGGGCGGTTTCGCTGAGCAGGCAATGGCGGCCTGGTGCGATTGCGCCTTTGGTTGATCACCTGGTCGCATCAATCCTGGAACAGCGAGTTACCGGCATCGAAGCACACCGAGCGTGGCGATACCTGGTTCTGAATTTTGGTGACGTGGCACCGGGTGTGGTGGGTGCCGATGCAGGGGATGTGCCAGCGAACTTACGCGTTCCGCCGGCACCGAGTCAGTGGCAGCGAATCGAGTCGTGGCATTGGCATCGCGCCGGTGTGGATTCGGCACGGGCTGACACCATCATGAGATCAGTTGCTCGACTGGATCACCGAGAACCTGACCTTGTGTCGCCAGTGCACATGGCAGTGCTCGCGCAGGTGAGGGGAATCGGCGTGTGGACGCTGGCGCTGCTGCGTCAGTCGGTGCTCGCCGATGCTGATGCGGTTCAGTTTGGAGACTTCCACACCAGCCACGATGTCGTGCACGCACTGACCGGGGAGCATCGAGCAGACGACGCTCGTATGGCGCAGGTGCTGCAGCCATGGATGGGGGATCGCTATCGGGTGGTGCGACTGGTCGAACTGACTGGGATCAGCGCCCCGCGCCGCGGTCCGCGTTTGGCCCCGGCCGACCATCGTGACCGCTGAATGTCGCAGGTAAACCCTGCGATGGTGCAGCCAGATTCGGGCAACCTGCCCAATTTGTCACACTAATCCGACATTACCGACCGCTTTTGACATGAATTGCCCGAATTAGTGCGCCTAGGGGGGTTGACGCGGTTCAAACAACACCGATGTAATTTCCTCCCGGATGCACGAGCACCTCGTGAATCTCGAGTCCAGCGGCTCTCGTGGCCAACGGAAGGCGGGGTTTGCGCCGGACCTGAGCCGGACCACGATGCGATTCGCAGGCAGGCAGGCACACGAATGACCGCTGAGTACCGGGATGAGTCTTCGCTGGCGATGCTGGCGGTGGCCGAAGAGCTGCAGTGGCAGCAGCGGGCGCTTTGCGCGCAAACCGACCCTGAGGCGTTCTTCCCTGAGAAGGGCGGCTCTACTCGCGAAGCCAAGCGCGTCTGTCTGGCGTGTGAAGTCCGGGTCGAGTGCCTTGAGTATGCGCTGATGCACGATGAGCGTTTCGGCATCTGGGGCGGTTTGTCCGAGCGCGAGCGCCGGCGGCTCAAGAAACAGGCGATCTGACCCTTCGCCGGTCTCGCGCGCCTTGGCGCTGCAAATTCACGCAGTCACACTCTCCACTGTTCGCGGTTAGCACTGGCGCAGTCACGTGGGCTGGCGCCGCGCTGCACCGGCTATGGCACGGGCTCTGGCCATGGCACTTGCACCGGCCGCCTCGCGACTCTTCGCAAACTATTCCCGCGTGCTCTGCGTTGCTGCAACGTTCGTCGAGCTCATCCTTAGGCTAGGTAGCCATGACGTGGGAAATTCAGGGTCGCGGCGATGCCGACGGTCCCCACGTTGCAATCATCCTGGTCTGCCACAACGGGCAGAGATGGCTGCCCACAGTGTTGGAGTCAATTCCCGCAGCGCTGTCTCCCGAACCTGATGACGCGCCGTTTGAGTTCTTGCCGGTTAGCGATGACGAGCAGGACCTCGATCTTGCGCTGTGGCAATCCGCAGAAGCGGCCGCGGCTGAGCCGATCACGCCAGCTTCAGTGGTGCGAATCGCGGTGGACACGGGATCCATCGATGACTCCAGGCAGATTGTGGAGGCCGCGGGATTCACAGTTATCGACGCGCCGGCGGCAACCCCGTTTGGTCGGGCAGTGGCCATGGCTGTTGCACACCTCGCACAAGAGCATCCGGATGTTGACGTTCAGTGGTTGTGGTTGTTGCACGATGACAGTGCGCCGGCAGTTGGCGCATTACCTGCGATGTTGGCTGTGGCAGCTGCCGACGATGCCGATGTCGTGGGGCCGAAGGTTCACAACTGGTCTGGTGCGCCGATCATTTTGGAGCGCGGTGTCCGCCTCAGCCGGGGTGGTCGCGTGTATTACGGCGTCGACCCCGGCGAGCGGGATCAAGGTCAGTACGACCACATAGGCGGCGAGGCCGTTTACGCCGTCACCAGCGCTGGGATGTTGATCTCGATGCGGGCGTG
>JBEHCB010000086.1:0-14735 GCA_041192885.1 Actinomycetota bacterium | reverse complement strand
ACTCGGTCCCCAGCGAGATGGCGAAGGTAACCAGCCGCCATTTGAGATCTGCCAGCGTTATGCACACAAACGAAAAGCACTGTCGTCTTTTTTGGACTCATAAATCAATCATTTCAGCCTGACCGGCCAGATTGCCACAATGAAATAGCCGAGTGCTCGTGTGCGCGGGAGGGGAGTTGAACCCCTACGCCCTTGCGGGCACTGGCACCTGAAGCCAGCGCGTCTGCCTATTCCGCCACCCGCGCGCAGAAGGCGAAGGCTAGCAAAGCGGCGCACACTCATTCAGGTTGCCATCGTGAGCAGGGCTCGGCAGGCGTCATCGCGCGCTGTTGCTGGGTACACTCACAAACATGGGTCTGCTGGACGCATTCGAAGCAAAGTTGGACTCTCTGGTTCATGGCGCGTTCGCGCGTGCCTTCAACGCTGAAGTGCAGCCGGTGGAGCTCGCAGCCGCCTTACAACGCGAGATGGACGATCGTGCTGCAACTTTGGACGCGCACCGCACAATCACCGTGAATCACTTTGATATCGACTTGTCACCGCGGGACAACGAGCGCTTGACCCCCCACATGCAGACCCTCGCCGCGGAACTGTCCACTTTGGTTAAGGAACATGCCGCCGCCCAACAGTTCACGCTGATGGGTCCAGTCGCGATCAGCTTCACCGAAGATACGGATCTGGACACGGGCGTGTTCCGAGTGCGCAGTACCTCCAGGCAGGCGCCGGGGGCGAGCACTAGCGGCGGCCCGCGGCTGGTGTTGGCCGATGGACAGCAGATCCCATTGGTGCGCACGGTTACGCAACTTGGGCGGAGCAAAGACGCCAACATCCACGTTGACGATGTGGGTGCGTCGCGGGCGCACTGTGAAATCGTGATCGGTGATGTCATCAAAGTCCGCGACCTTGGATCAACTAATGGCACGTATGTAGACGGTGCGCGAATCGCAGAAGCCGAGCTACAGGATGGTTCGCGAATCACCCTGGGCAGCACGACGCTCACTCTTCGAACTACCTAGTGCCGATCAAGTAAAGGTGCAGCTGTGAATGCGCTGATTCTGACAATCATCAGGTTCGGGTTTCTGGCGCTTTTGTGGGTGTTCATCGGCTTTGTCATCACACTTCTGCGCCGCGATCTTCTGCGGCCCGCGGCAGCAAGCACCGCCGGCGCAACGAGACCCGTTAAACCTGTTGCGCCGAAAGCGGAAAAGAATGCAAGGAACAGGGCTTCGCGGAGATCCGGCCCTGGCCGAATCACCATCCTCGATGGACTTCTTGCCGGCACCGTGATCACATTGACAGGGCAGGAAGTTCTCTTCGGTCGAGCAGCCGAATGCAGCGTGGTGCTCAACGACGATTACGTCAGCAACCATCACTGCGTCGTCAAGCTCATCGATTCAACGTGGGTTCTGCATGACCTCGGTTCCACAAACGGCACCTGGATCAACCGAACGCGGGTGACCGCGACCGTGCCGCTCAAAGTTGGCCTGGTGTTCAGCGTCGGCCGTGTGAGCATGCGGGTGGATACATGACCGAACCTGCATTGCAATTTCGTTTTGCCTGTCGAAGTGATGTCGGCTTGGTGCGCCAAGCAAACGAGGATTCCGCCGCAGCCAACAACCTGCTGCTCGCAGTAGCCGACGGCTTAGGCGGTCATGCTGCAGGTGAGATCGCCAGCACCCTTGCTGTGCAGCGGGTCGCAGAGCTGCCGCACTCGTCGCACAGCGTTGAAGATGTCGTAGCGCACTTGCGCGAGCTGCCTGCCCGGGTGTGCGCAGATATCGCCGCGCATGTCGCGCTGGATCCTGAGTCGTATGGCATGGGAACGACTCTTACCTCAATCTCATTAGCCGAGAACGCGTTCATCATCGGGCACATAGGCGATAGCCGCGCATACTTACTGCGTGATGGGCAGCTGCAACGACTCACTGTCGATCACACATACGTGCAGCAGTTGCTTGACGCGGGCGATATCACTGAGGATCAGGTCGCCACACACCCACAACGCTCTGTCATCTTGCGTGCGCTCGGGGCGAACAAAGGTTTCGACATTGATGTCAGCATCAGAGATGCCCGGGCTGGAGACCGAGTGCTGGTGTGCAGCGACGGCCTCAGCGGGGAAGTTCCGTTTGCACTCATAGAGCAGGTGCTGACAACGAACGCTGATCCAGCTTCCGCTGTCACCGAGTTGATCGATTTGGCGCTGCAGGCCGGGGCGCCAGATAACACCACTTGCATCGTTGCCGAGGTGATCGAAAGCAATTCGCTGAACAACGGCGCGATCACCTTTGCAGGCGCGGCCACTTTGGCGGATCAGGACACTCTTGCAGATGCTGGCGCTGACACATTAGGTGCGAATCAACCAGCCGCCCCTGGCCGTAATGCTGATGTCGCAAATCGCGCACGGCACAACATGCTGGGCCTGCTATTTCGCAAGTACCGCACTGCGATTGTGTTTCTTGCCGGGGTAATCGCTACTTTGTCGGTGATCATCACTTTGCTGTGGTCGCAGTGGTGGGTTGGCGTCGACAACGGCGAGGTGATCATCGGCCGCGGCATGAGCTCGTCAATCATGGGCGTGCGCATCAGCGCCGTCGTTGAGCGCACCGAGTTGCAAGAAGTGGACCTGCCCACCTTCCAGCAAGATCAAGCGCGCCGCACAATCGCAGCCGCATCTCGCGCCAATGCCGAGGCGATTGTTGCTGTCTTGCGATGTGCTGCGGACCCGACCACCGCCGGATGCAGCTCCCCGTGAATCCGGAGCTCCTTGGTCGGCGGTGGCGCAGGCAAGAGGCTTTCTTGCTCAGCGCTGTGGTCGTCATGATGGCCGTTGGCCTTGCTGCAGTTGATTTGTCCACTGTCGAACACATCCAGGCCACCAGCATCCGGGTGTTCGCTTCAGTCGCCGTGTGCGCGGTGATTATCGCCATCACGATGCGCATGCGCGCACGCTATGCCGACCCATTCATCTCGCCGATCGCATTGATGCTGCTGGGCATCGGCCTAATTCAGATCCACCGCCTGGACATCGCCGAGCAGATACAAGCCATCACCACCGCTCAGCCAGTGCCGACATCGCGTGCCCCAATGCAAGCTCTCTGGGCGGTGATCGGAGTCCTAGCTCTGGCGGCTGTGTTGATGGCCGTGCGGGAACACCGGCGCCTGCAGCGACTGACATGGACGATCACCTTGGCAGGTTTGGCGATGTTGCTGTTGCCCCTGGTGCCCGGTTTGGGTCGCACCATCCGCGGCGCTACTCTGTGGGTGAGCATCGGAGGTTTCTCGATCCAACCGGCGGAAACAGCCAAAGTTCTGCTGACGATTGGTTTCTCGGCTTACCTCACCCGCTACGGCCGCGCACTGGCTTTGCTGCGTGCACGCGTTGCCGGGATTGCCGTTCCGCGGCCGCGGGATTTCATTCCGCTGCTGTTGATCTGGCTGGTATCTCTCGGTGTCCTGATCCTGCAGCGAGACTTGGGCACATCATTGTTGTTCTTCGGATTATTCGTCGTCGTCTTGTATGCGAGCACCGGTCAGCGGCTGTGGGCGATACTGGGGCTGGCGATGTTCCTGACCGGTTCGATGATTGGTTGGCTGCTGTTCTCGCATGTCCAAGTGCGAGTTGATCTTTGGGCCAATCCGTTCAGGGGCGATGGCACATCACAAGTGGCGCTGGGTCTTTACGGCATAGCCGATGGCGGCCTATTCGGCAGCGGGCTCGGACAAGGCTTCCCTGCCTTGGTTCCATTCGCAGAATCCGACTTCATTTTCGCAAGCATCAGCGAGGAGCTCGGGTTAGCAGGTTCGATCGCATGCTTGCTGTTGTACGCGTTGCTTGTCCAACGCGGTTTGCGCACTGCTATGCAATTGCGCGACACATTCGGCAGCCTGCTTGCAATGAGCCTGGCAACAGTGATTGCGCTGCAGACATTCGTCGTTATCGGCGGTGTGACTCGATTGATTCCGCTCACTGGCTTGACCACGCCGTTCTTGTCATACGGCGGCTCTTCTCTTGCCTCGAACTTCATCGTCATCGCTCTGCTCTTGCGCCTTTCTCATGCAGCGCGGGAACCTCGCCCTGAGTTCAAGCAGATGACGTTCACCACCGGGCCGCTGCCAACCACCAGTCCTGACGAGCAAACCCAGGCATTCACACCTGTGAGTGACCCGTCATGAATAAGCAAATCCGACGCGTCGCCGTCTCGATGGTCGTCATGTTCTTGGCGCTGGCCGCGAATCTGTCGTATCTGCAGGTCGTCGGCGCTGACTCGATCACCGAGCGCGCTGGCAACAAGCGGAATCTGCTCCGTGAATACTCACGCGAACGCGGACACATTGTGGTCGCAGATCAAGCCATCGCGGCGAGTGTGAAAACTGCTGACGTCATCGCCTACTTGAGGCAATACTCAGGAGGTCCTGAATACGCGGCAGTCACGGGCTTCTATTCCTACATCTATGGCGCAACTGGCATCGAACGGGCTGCGAACACAGTGTTGGCGGGCAGTGACGACTCGCTGCTGCTGGACCGCATCACGCAACTGCTTGCAGGGCGCAAGCCTCGCGGCGGCGCTGTGGTTCTGACCATCAACCCCGATGCCCAGGCCGCAGCATGGGAGGGTTTGAAGGGCCGGACCGGTGCGGTTGTCGCCTTGGAGCCGCATACCGGGCGCATTCTGGCCCTGGTGTCATCACCATCGTTCGATCCGAATTTGCTCACCGTCCACAACGCCAACGCAGTGCAGGCGTATTACCGGCAGCAGATGAGGGACCCTGCCCAACCGATGTTGAACCGACCCCTGGTGAGGTCGTACCCACCGGGCAGCACATTCAAGTTGGTCACTGCAGCGGCAGCTCTGGAAGCTGGGTTGGTTACCCCTGATGCACAGGTCGAGGCCCCTGCCACTTTCCAATTGCCCGGGTCGACGAAAAAACTGCGCAATTGGCAAAAAGGGAAGTGCGCAGGCAGCGACACCATCACATTGGCCCAAGCGCTGGCGGTCTCGTGCAACACCAGCTTCGCGATCCTCGGGGATGAAGTCGGCGCGGACGCATTGCGCAGGCAGGCGCGGAACTTCGGCTTCGATTCCAACTTCCAAGTGCCCATGATCTCTGCCACCAGCCGCTTCCCGGCCAACCCTGACCGCGCACAAACTTCGCTCAGCGCAATCGGGCAGTTCGACGTCCAAGCAACCGCACTGCAGATGGCCGTCGTCGCAGCCGCGATTGCAGACGGCGGAATGGTCATGAACCCGTACCTAATCGACAGGGTGCTGGCACCAGACCTCACTGTGTTGCGTCAGACCACACCGACCGTGCGCAACCGCGCGGTCAAGGTTGAGACCGCGACCGCGCTGACGGACATGATGGAACAGGTGGTTTCCCGCGGCACCGGCGGCAATGCGCGCATCACCGGGATCGCAGTGGCAGGTAAGACCGGGACTGCCCAAACGGCACAAGGCAGCAAGCCGCACGCCTGGTTCATCGGTTTCGCCCCAGTCAAGAATCCGCAAGTTGCGGTGGCGGTGGTGATTGAGAACGGCGGCGGCTCTGCCGAAGTGAGCGGCAACAAACTGGCCGCTCCCATCGCCCGAGAGGTGATGAAGGCGGTTTTGAAGTGAGGGACAGGCACAATATGTCCCGATGTAGCGCCGACTTGGCGAGCATCGGCAAGAGCCTTACGCCAAGAGGAGACCATCGTGACCGCCGCTGAAGGACGCGTGCTGGCGAACCGCTATGAGTTAGGCCAGCAGCTTGGCGTCGGCGGCATGTCCGAAGTTCTTGAAGCTCACGACACAACTTTGGGGCGACGGGTGGCAGTGAAGTTGCTTCGCACCGACTTGGCTGCCGATCCCAATTTCCACGAACGTTTTCGTCGCGAGGCGATGGCGGCAGCGTCCCTAAACCATCCGAACATCGTTTCCGTTTACGACGCCGGCGAAGACACCATCGAGGGCGAATCTGATATTCGCCCGTACATCGTGATGGAGTACGTCGACGGAATCACCCTGCGGCAGTTGATCAACAGCGGACGAAAATTGCTGCCCGAACGCGCCTTTGAAATCACTGTAGGAATCTTGCACGCCCTCGAATACTCGCACCGTAACGGAATCGTCCACCGAGACATCAAACCTGCAAATGTCATGCTGACGCGCAATAGCGATGTGCGGGTGATGGATTTCGGGATTGCGCGGGTGTTGGCTGACCACGCACCGACGATGACCCAAGGTCCCAAGGTGATGGGCACCGCGCAATACATCTCGCCAGAACAGGCGCGAGGGGAAAGTGCAGATGCTCGCTCGGATCTGTATTCCACTGGATGCTTGTTGTATGAACTGTTGACTGGCCGGCCGCCCTTCACCGGTGAAACGCCGGTTGCTGTGGCATTTCAGCATGTCAGCTCGCCCGTGGTGCCCGCAACAGAACTTGATCCGACGTTGCCCGCGGGCACCGATGAGATTCTTGCGAAAGCCCTGGCGAAGAACGCGGCCGAGCGTTACCAGACTGCTGCTGACTTTGCTAAAGATCTTCAGGCCAGCCTGACTGGCGCCTGGGGATCTGCCGCCACCACACTTATCCCAGCTGTTGAGCACACCGCGGCCATACCGATTTTCGATTCCCCCGCAACAGCCCAACTTCGCAACGACGCCGGTGCCGCCAATGTGATTGCCGACAAGGCACGCAAACGCAAACAAATCATCGCGTGGTCCAGCTTTGGTGCAGGTCTGCTGGCGGTGGTAGCGGTTATTGCTCTGCTTGGCAGCGTCGTGCTCAACGCTGATAAAACGCAAGCCAGCCGGGTCAGTGTGCCGAAGATCGTCGGGCTGAGTGTCGAGCAAGCGCGCACAACTCTCGAAAAAGCGGGTTTGAAGCTGGGCAACCAGGAGAGCCGCCGAAGCAAAGATTTCGACAAGAACACCATCATCGAGCAGTCCTATCCGCAAGATACGAGCATCGCGGTTGGCACGGCGGTTGACGTGGTTGTCAGCAGTGGCAGCGGCGCCATAACGGTACCCAATTTGACCAATTACGTGAGCATCGCCGATGCTCGGGCGGCGTTGGAGCGAGTGGGTTTGACTTTGGGTGCGGTGACGTACCAAGACAATCCATCGCCTGAAGGAACCGTGCTGTCACAGAATCCTGCGGCGGGTCAAGATGTTGATTCATCCACGCCGATCGACATCGCCGTGGCCAACGGAAAAGTGATTATTCCCGATGTCACAAGTAAGAGCGAAGCTGTGGCGCGTGCGCTTCTAAGCAACGCTGGGTTCCAAGTAAGTGTTGAGTATCAGCCACTCATCTCCGGTGTAGCTGGGATCGTCGTCTCACAAATGCCAGCGGCGAATTCCAGTGGAAAACCAGGTTCGATTGTCAGCCTGGTGATAAGTAGCGGTGGGGGCACTCCGACCGACAGTGCTACACCCACCGATTCCGCTACGGCACTTCCTTGATCACCGATTAAGGCACAGTCGGCTGACTGAACAGCGGTTCAACCCAGGGGAAAACCCAGGCGAATAGGCCCCACAAGACGATTGCGGCAGCCGCAGCCAATGTCGCGATGCGCGCCCAAACTGGACCTGGGAGTGCTCGGAAAATCCAGCGGTACATCACGCCCCCTTCAACAATTCTCGAGGGATGCTGGAGTCTGATTGTGACCGCACGAAGTGCCCCCACCAGACCAGCCTTTGACGCGCCGAGTGCAGCGGATTGCACGTCGTCAAAGTGATCATTCTTTGTGGCGCATTCGCATAAGGGTGAGGTTGCGCCACCCAACCGTCGTCAGGGTTGACGATGGTCGTGCGATCCAATCGGTAGATGAACCACGTCTTTTGAGTCCGGATGGCGACGATGTCCCCGCGTTTGAGTTCATCCAAGTGCCGGAAAGGTCGGCCATGAGTGGTGCGGTGTCCAGCTAGGCCGAGATTGCCGATTCCACCGAAACCAGGACTGCTGGGATAACGACCAACCCCATGCGCCAAAGAGTGCAACGAGGTGCCGTAGACGACAGGCGTGCCCCACAGATGAGAACGCAATTTGGGGATGTACATCAACGCTTCGATACGCACCTTGCGAACAGGGTCGGGGTACGACGAATGGCTGCCAGTGCTCTTACTGCTCTCTGGAAGTCCATTGCTATCCAACGTCGATCCCCAGTGCTTCAAGAGCCGGCTCTGCTCTTGCTGGTGGACCGTATCGCCGCGAACATTCGTGAACCATTGCTGCCAAGCAACAAAAAGCAGGACGAGCACACCGGCTGTCAGCAGAGCGTCGCTGACGACTTCTCGAATCGAGATGGGTGAGCGGGTTGTCACATTGCCGGCTTTGCATAAGCAGGGATAGGAAGGGTCACAAACGCTGGTGCGCGGTAGCGCTTAAGCGCTTGAATCCGCCAACCCAGGCCTACTGCACTCGCGTAATCTCGATACACCTGGACATCATCGTCGTCGAAAATGCTTCGGGTGATGTTCCGGGTTTTGCCCACACCGACAATTCGATATGGCGGCGAATACACGCGTCCTTGCAACAGGAGTGTGTTGCCCACACATTTAACAGCGCTGGTGGAGATGATCCGCTGCCCCATGACGGTTACCGCGGTCGCACCCCCTCGCCACATCGCATTGATCACCGCCTGGACGTCCTGCTGATGCACCACTAGGTCGTCGGGGTTGACATCGGGATTGTTGCGCATTGATGGCGGGGCGTCGTCCAGGTCGACGCGCACGGCTGGGCCAATGACTGCGCCAAAACCCTGGCGCGGTGCCAGGCGTTTAAAGCTTCGTCTGGCCGACAACAGCCCCGGGACATCTTGTTGCTTGGCCAATGCATCCACCTTCAACTGCTGCTTGCGCACCTTTCCTTCAAGCACTGTGAGTTCGAAAGTTCTTGCACGCACCAGATCAGCGATGCTTGCGGTCTCATCTCGACGCAGATCACTACCGCGTGCGGTGATGGCGCTAGCGGTGAAAAGCAGCCCGGCAGCTGCGAAACTCGCCAGAGTGATTACCGCCCGAAGGCTTATACGCGGCCGACGCAACCGCTGGCGAAACCGCGTGGGGAGCATGCGCCCAAAGGTACCTGTCGCGCGGGGTTGCCTGCCGCCGTTCCGGGTTTAATGTTCGTGACCATCATGTCCGCGGCCCCGCTGCCGCCTATGACCTGCTCGCGCCCAGCCGCAGCGATGTACGACGCAATGCTCTAACCTCTGCTCTAGGCCATTGCGGAGCATTTTGTCGCCCACATCTTGGCCCACACGACTGAAAGGACAGGCCATGCCGGTCTCCCGCAAGCGCAATAAGAAGGACACCAGCGCAGCTGTCACGCCGACAGCGCCCAAGCCGGTGATCTTGGATAACCCCCGCTGGCTGGTGCCAACGATGGTTGGCTTCTTCCTGCTGGGGCTTGCATGGTTGGTGTGGTTCTACTTGAGCCCCAACAGCGAACCGTTCGCCACATTGAAACAGCTTTGGTCGGTGCTGATCGGGTTCGCCTTCCTCGGAGTCGGGTTCACCCTCGCCACTCGCTGGCGTTGATCAACCGCCCAAGAGGGTATTAGTGCGCTGGAAGTACGCAACCAGCATCAAGCCGATCAGCGACGCCACCACGGCGTAATAGGTCGAGTCGAACTTTGGGCCGCGCTTGCGGCGTTCAACGAACAACCACGCGACCACTGCACCAATCGCGGCACCCCCGAAATGTGCCCACTTGTCGATGCCGCCCGAGAAGCTGATCGCGACGTTGATCACCAAGAACACCACGGCTGACGACACATCCATTCGCAGCGCGATTCCGACCACGATGAATGCTGTCAGCAACCCGAAGATGGCGCCGGAGGCGCCCACGCTGTAAGCGAATTGATCCGAGAGCGAGTAAGACGCGATGCTGCCGCCGAGGGCTGCAACCAAATACAAGGTAAGGAAGCGGCTGGGGCCGATCATCTGCTCGAGCGCACTGCCGATCTGCCAAAGCGCGAGCATGTTCATCGCCAAGTGCAGCCAGCCGCCGTGCAGGAATGCCGCTGTGAGCAAGCGCCACCACTCGCCTTGTTCGGCGATAGTGAGCGGTTGCAGTGCGAAGGTCGGGACGAGAGCCAGCTGTGGTGCGAAGGTCTGCATCAGGAAGACGCCGACATTCAACCCAACGAGAGTTTGAGTGACTGTTCCGCTGGGCTGCTGACGCAACCAACTGTTCCACCGCGCCATCAATATCCGCCCGACTCTTCTAGAGGTTTACTGAACTGAAGCCGGGTGTCAGGCCTGCGCGATGGTGACGCTGTTGATCACCACTGGCTCCACCGGTCGGTCACCAGCGCCAGTGGCCGTGGTCGCGATGGCATCGACGACATCGCGGCTGGCCTGGTCGGCAACTTCGCCGAAGATCGTGTGCTTGAAGTTCAGCCATGTGGTGGGAGCAACAGTGATGAAGAACTGCGAGCCGTTGGTGTTGGGGCCGGCGTTCGCCATCGCCATCAGGTAGGGCCGGTCGAAGCCGAGTTCCGGGTGGAATTCGTCAGCGAACTTGTAACCGGCATCGCCGGTGCCAGTGCCGGTGGGGCAACCGCCTTGAATCATGAATCCGGCAATCACTCGGTGGAAGATGACACCGTCATAGAACGGCTTGCCGACGCGGGTGCCGTCTGCGAGTCCGACAAAATTCGCAACCGTCTTCGGTGCGTGGTCGTCGAACATGGTGAGGGCGATGTCGCCGCGGTTGGTGTGCAAGGTGATGTTGGTTGCCATGCGGGCAATCCTGCCACCTAGGCGAGATGTTCAGCCATGCGGACCGCACGCAACACAGCAGCCGCCTTATGGCGACATTCCGCATCTTCAGCAGCGGGCAGCGAGTCGGCCACGATGCCTGCGCCCGCTTGCACATATGCGAGGCCATCCTTGATCACGGCTGTGCGGATGGCGATGGCCGTGTCGGCATCGCCCGCGAAATCCAGGTAACCGATGCAGCCCCCGTAGATACCGCGCTTGGTGGCCTCCAGGTCTTCGATGATTTGCATGGCTCGGGGCTTCGGCGCACCGGACAAGGTGCCGGCGGGGAAGGTTGCACAGATGACATCGCAGGCGGTCACTTCAGGCCGCAAGCGGCCGGTCACAGTGGACACCAAATGCAGCACATGCGAGTAACGCTCGACATTCATGAACTCCACAACGCAGACGCTGCCGGCATCACACACGCGGCCGAGGTCGTTGCGCCCCAAATCCACCAGCATGAGGTGTTCGGCGCGCTCCTTCTCGTCCGCTAGCAAGTCCGCCGCGAGTGCGGCGTCCTCATCTGCGGTTTTTCCCCGCGGCCTGGTGCCGGCAATTGGGTGGATAAGCGCTTCGCCTTCACTCACTTTCACCAATGCTTCCGGGCTGGAGCCGACGATGTCGAAAGCCACATCGGTGAAGTCTGAGTTGGGCATGCGGATGTAATACATATACGGGCTGGGATTAGTCATCCGCAGCGCGCGATACACATCCAGGGCCCTCGCGCGGGTGGGAGTGGTGAACCGTTGCGACAAGACGATTTGGAACGCATCGCCGGCGCGGATGTGTTCCTTGGCGATGTCCACCTTGCTGATGTATTCAGCGTCGCCGACCAAGTCAGGCACATCGGCATGTGCCGGCAAATCCACAACTTCAGGGGCCTTGGCGCTCGCAAGCTGGGCATGCATCTCATCTAGTCGCGCGATGCTTCGTGCATATGCGTCATCGACACCATCTGGCCCTGCATCGAGATTGATGGCGTTAGCGATCAGGGTCACGGTCCCGTTCAAGTGATCAACTGCGGCCATGTCTGCGGCAAGCAGATATGACATCGCGGGCAGCTGCAGCTCGTCTGTGGTGGAGTCACCGATGTTCTCTAGCTCCCGCACAGCGTCATATCCGAGGTAACCGACCAAACCACCCGTCAACGGCGGAAGTCCCGGCACCCGCGGGGAATGCAACGCCGCCAAAGTGTCGCGCAGTGCGCTGATGGGTGAACCGCCTGATGGAAGGTGCGCGGGCACTTGGCCGTACCACATCGCCGCGCCGTCATGTTCGCTCAAGACCGCAGTGCTGCGCACGCCGATGAATGACCAGCGCGACCATGTTCCGCCGTGGGCGCTTTCTAAAAGAAATGTGCCCGGCGCGTTCTGCGCCAAGGCTTGGTAAAGACCCAATGCGGTGTGACCATCGGCGAGCACCGTTCGCACGACCGGGATCACCCGATGCGTGCGCGCTAGTTCGCGGAATTCTGCAATGCTCGGCCACGCCTGCGTAGTGGCATTCGTATTGGAATGGGGAGTTGCCATCGCTTCGCCGCTCATAGTCGGTCGAGCATCTCAGTGGAGCGAGAAAGGTCGACATTCACCGCGAATGCTTCGCTTCGCGCCGGCGCATCAGCGTCTCCGCACACCGCCAACCAGTTGCCAAGCAGATGGTGGCCGCCTTGAGTCAACACACTTTCCGGATGAAATTGCACGCCTTCAATTGGCAGGGTCCGGTGTTTCAACGCCATGACGATGCCGTTCTCGGTGCGACCAGTGACAACAAGCTCATCATTGATGCTGTCTTCGGATACTGCCAGCGAGTGATACCTAGTCGCTCGAAACGGCGACGGCAAACCGTGTAAGACGCCCTCACCTTGGTGGTGGACCATGCTGGTTTTGCCGTGCATCAGTTCTGGTGCGCGGTCAACAACTCCGTCGTACATCTCGCCGATCATCTGGTGACCGAGGCAGACCCCGAGCACCGGCACCGAGCCGGCCACTTCACGAAGAATCTGTGGAGCGTTACCTGCATCTGCAGGTGCACCGGGTCCGGGCGAGATCATCAACCCGTCGTAGCCATTGACATCGGCAGCACGGACGACATCGTTGCGCACCACATCCACCCGGGCGCCGAGTTGCTGCAGGTACTGAACGAGGTTGAAAACGAACGAGTCGAAGTTGTCGATTACCAAAATCGAAACCACGGTCGCACCTCCTCGCCCATTGAGAAAAACAGACGGCGCCACACCATGGTGGTTGATTTGTGGAGACTAGGGGAATCGAACCCCTAACCCCTGCCTTGCAAAGGCAGTGCTCTACCAATTGAGCTAAGTCCCCGGGCGCGCGAACGCGGGACGTAAGTATCGCAGGCGCACGATGTTTGGCGCACGGCAGGTAGGACGGACGGGACGCTGAGGTGCGGCGATTGAAGGCAAGTCAGGGTTGCAGGGACACGCGGTTCACCGGGAGCAATTCAGTGGGCACCGCTCTGCCCCATTGCGAGCGCCAACAGGCTGGGTCAGCGCAAGTCTGGGGCGGAGGTGGCTTCTTCCCACAGTTCCGCTTCGGCCTTACGACCGGTGACAGCACGCCAGACGGCGACCCCGATTGCTGCAAGTGCGGCAAAGCCGAAAAGCTTCTTCATGGCGGGGAGTGTAAGCCTGCGTCTGTGATACTTGCACGGCATGGAGGTTGTAACTGCCCCAACTGCCCAGGAGTTCCTCGCCCGAACTGCGCACTTTCGCGCGCACGAGCCGTACCTGACGAATGTCATGGGCTCAGTGGCTATGGGGGTTATCGAAGGCCGGCCTTACGAGTCGTGTCACTGGTGGATTGCTGAGGAATCTGGTGAAGTGGTCGGGGCGGCAATCCGGACCGCCCCATATCACGCGCTGATCGTGCCAATGCGCGCTGATGTGAACCTGGCAATCGCGCACGCCATCGCGGAAGTGTTCCCGCGGTTGCCGGGGGTATCCGGCCCGGTCGACCAAGCGGCGGCGTTTATCGACGCGCTGCAGCCAGCGAGCACCACTCGGCAGATGGACGAGATCGTCTATGTGCTTCAGTCACTGCGGCCTGAATCGGCTGAGGGCAGTGCGCGCCGAACGGTGGCCGAGGATGAAGACCTGCTGACTCAGTGGATCCACGAGTTTCTGGTGGAAGCTGGGCTGCCGCAACACAATCCGCAGTCCGACGTCAAGCGGATGCTGGACGTGGGTTGGCTGTGGGAAGTGGATCGAACTCCTGTGTCCATGTGTGGATACGCAATTCCCGTCGGCGAAGCCGGACATGTCGTCGGCCGCATCGGCCCGGTGTACACCCCGAAGGAGTATCGCCGGCGGGGCTTCGCTGGTGCGGTCACATCGCGCGCAGTTCAACAACTGCAGACCGACTGCGATCATGTGATGCTTTATGCAGATGCATCGAATCCAGCCAGCAACGGTGTGTACCGGCGCATCGGCTTTGCTGAGTATGCGCAGACGGCGCAGTTCTCATTCCAATACAACTGAGCAACGACTCGTTGAGGTAACGCTGTTTGATGATTCAATAATCACTGCGCATTGATGCCGAGTAATCCTTCGGCTGCACACGACCATTTGGTGGAAGCGGTGTTGACCTTCTCGTAAAGATTGGTCGTCACAACATCGCGGCCGTCCTGACGAGTGTGCACGCACCAAGCCGCCCCGTATTCGCCGTAACTGCCACTGACGAACTCCTCGGTGGCCGGCAAGTGCACTGCCATTCGCGCAGTCTCGTATTCGTTGCCAGCGCCGGTGAAGATCACGGAGACTCCGCCGTACTTGATGTCACCGCTCTTGAATTTCAACGCGTGCCCATCCACTTGGTCGCGAACTGCGGTCGCGATTGAATCAGTCTTTGGCTGGGGGGTGAGGCGCACTTTGCCGCTGAAAACACCGACTCCCAGCATCAAAGCAATCACCACCGACATTCCGATGACGGTGTTGAGTCCCAGGAACTTGCCGACGACGCGTTTGCG
>JBEHCB010000085.1:0-3861 GCA_041192885.1 Actinomycetota bacterium | reverse complement strand
TGGTTGCGATGGCCGCAAGCTCATTGTGATTGAAGCCGAAAAGGTGGGCCGATGACTTGGGAACAGATGCGAGTGAACTGGGCCACGTCCCCGGTTCGGGACCAGATTACGGGCGCCATGGAGCGGGCCGTGTCGGCTGCGCTCGCGGCTTTGGTTCCCGTCATCCCAGAGCATGTCCGGCAAGCTGCAGCTCGCGCGGCCGTCAACGCCGTCAACGAAGCGGTGATGGCTCCTGTCGAAATGCAGACCGGCAACGTCATCATCACCGACCACCGAGGCTAACATGCTGCCGTTTGCCCAAATTCCAGAGGCTATCGCGATTACGGCCACTGCAGCCAACGACACCGGCATCGACGCTGCGGCTCTGGCCAAGAGTGCCAACGGCAACCCGGTCATGCTGCTGGCCATGGCGGCTGTCGCGCTTCTCGGCGGCAAGAAGGTTTGGGAAGTCCTCAAGCAGCGCCAGGAGCAGGCTCACGAGGCTAAAATGGCGCAGATCGAGGCTGGCAAGTCGGTCCATGCCGAGTGCCAAGCCAAGCAGACCGCTCTACAGGAGCAGGTTGCGGCCATGGCTCGCGTCGTCCAGTCGCTAGAGGACCGCGCCAAGGCAGCGGAAGGCCGGGCCGCCGAGGTCGTGCAGAAGGCGGAGGCCCGCGTCGGCGAGCTTGAGGCGAAGGTCGGACAGGTGCAACAGCAAGTCTCGGCAGCCGAGGCCAAGGCCAAGAAGGCCGAAAAGGCCGCCAAGGCGAAGGCCAAGGCCGATGCTAAACCTGCCAGTTGACGCGACGTGCAGCATTCGTAACGGCGATACGGTCGAAATACTCGACGATTACTGGATCTTGCCTGACGGTAGCACGCGCGAAACGCTGGAAGGGTGCGAGATCTCGCCGCCGTTTACGATGGTGATGCAGATGAGCGAAGGCCGCCCACGCAAGCACAAAGCAAAGCACAAGCCGGCCGCAGAGGTCATCGTCGCTGAACCGGCGCCCATAACTGCCGACGACGTACCAGCAGACACGACCGCAGTCGTTGCCGTGCTGCCGCCTGAGCCTGAGCGGATGCCGCCGCACTCGTCGGTCAGCCCGGTTACGGTGGCGCTGGCTGTCGGCGTTGCCGGCGCAGCTGGCTGGCTAGGATGGCAAGCTATGCAGTCGGCGACGGCGGCTAGCGCCCAAGCGCAGCAGAAGCAGGACGAGCAGCGGCGCAAGCAGTGTGCGACGGCCTCTGACTCGGTATCGACCGACTTCCGAGCTCGGCTGGCAACCTTTAACCGTACCCAAGTTCCGCACGTCGTCGAGCCGGAAGCGTTGTGGCAACGCTGCGATGCGCTAGAATCAACGGTCGACCAGGTGCAATTGGCGGCGCGTAAAATGGCGCGGCGCATCTAGTCGGCGGCAGGTGGTGCTGTCGGCGAGGCAAGCCGTCGGGCCGGTGTCACCCTCCCGGCTCGGCGGCGGGCCTCTACCGCGCGCGCATAAGCCTGCCCACATCTACCACGCAGCCCACGATTGCCGCAGTTATAGCCAGCAAGCGCAAGCTGCCAGTCGCCATGCGCTCGGCGATGCCAGTAGGCTAGCAGGCGGGCGCCCTCCAGACGGTTGACTGGCGGCACAAACAACGCCCAACGTGGCACTTCCGACCAACGTGGGCAGACTTGCATGACGCCGACGCAGCCAGCTCGCGAGACCGCCGACCAGGTGCCGCGGCTTTCGGCGTGCGTCACCGCGTCGAGCATACCCGCGGGCAGGATGGCGATCGCCGACAGCCAAGCGGCAAGCAGGCTCACGGCGCGGCCTCCAGTGCGGCGACGAGGGCTTCGGCTTCGGTTGTGTAGCGTGTCTGGCGCATATGCGACGGTTGGGCAGATACCCACAGCAAATCAGAAGCATCACCTAAAGCAGCAGGATGATACCATGGCTCCGATCTTGCCTCCCGCACCAGCGCCAGCAGGCAGCCGAGCGTGGCGGGATCGTCGAGGTCGGGTAAATGATTCCAGCGCGACTCTCCGTCGATCTTAATGCCAGCGATAGAGCTGTGAGCTTGGTCATGCCACCCGTATGGGTCGTCGCCTTCAGCTTCTCGCTCATCAAGTGCCAGCTCGATGCACTCACCTACGATTGCACACACTCGCCCTCCATGCCGAAACAAATCCCCGATAGCTCGCATCCCCGGCATCCATCGCCAGTGCTTACAGGCTACTGCACGTTTTGCTAGTTCAATGTTCACGGCGCAGCCTCCAGTGCGCCGACGAGCGCCTCGGCTTCGGTTGTCCCAGTGCAGATCCAGTCATCATCGCCATCCGCCACAGCCCAGCCGCCATCCGTTGTCGGAAGGGTGTTGATTCTTTGATCGTTCCAAGCCCGCCGCACCAGCGCCAACAGGCACCCCAGCGTCGCGGGGTCGTCGAGGTCGGGTATGGCCTTACCGTCTGTAATTTCAACAAAATCAAACTCGTCGTCCAACACAACCAACGATGCGTGTTCGACGCTTACAACTCGCATTTTACTCGTAATAAGCATCCCCGGCATCCATCGCCAGTGTTTGCAGGCCACCGCCCGCTTTGCTAGTTCCGTGGTCATAGCTCCTCCTTGCGTTTTGCCTTGCAGTCTGGGCAGTAATCCCAGGCTCGCTGGTTTTCCTGCTTCACAAGCTCCCACCCCGGCGCCGGCTTGCGGTCGAGAAACCATGCCGCAGGTGCGCCGACGCCCCGCTTGCTGTAGACCGTCCGGCGCAGGCCGCAGCCGTCGCAGACGATGCACGGCTCGGTTGGTTCCATGCGAAGGACGGCCGCCATTGTTCCACTAATGCCTGCTCGGTAGCTCATGCGCCCTCCGTGTCGAAGTGATATCCCTGCCGCAACCACTGCCCGAACGTCAGCCCGTGGGCGTCTGCGGTGTCCAGCCACTTGCGATACCGTCGAGCCGCTGCGGTCTTGGCAGGCGCAGGCGGGGCCTGTTTGAGCATCTGCCGCCGACCCTCGTCGGTCACGCGGTACATCGTCCAGCCCCCGCTGCACAGGTACGGCTCCAACAGGCGGGCGAGCACGAGCGCGTGTACGTCGAGCATCGCGTCGTCGCCCGCATCGTAGTGGTTGCGGTACTCGGTCTTGCCGGTCAGCCGCCCGTAGTCGTCACGCCCCAAGGCGTGACACAGAATGTGTAGCTGCGAGGGGGTGAGTGTGATCATGGCTCATCCTCTTCCAGCCCGACCAGCTTGCGGGCGGTTTCGCGTGCCTCGAACTCTTGCGCTGCGCCGCAGTCGCACGGACACTCGGCGCGAGTCGTGCACCACTGCGCGTGCGGACCGACTGCCCAATGCCGGATGGCCTCGCGCAACCGGCGCAGGCGGTCAAGCTCTGGCCACGTCTCGACAGCTTCACGCAGCGCAGCGCAATCAGCCCGCTTCATGGCGCACCATCCTGTCGAGGAAGCCTTGCACCTTGCTGGCGCTATAGCCGAGCAGTGCCCCGACGAGCGCGTGTTGCAGTCGTCCGTCCCACGCCTTCGATGCGTCGAGCACATCGAACACCCACGGCTCGGCCGCTACCTGTACCTCGCCGTCGTCGATGCGAATCAGCACGTCATGGGCGCGGGCCGACCGGAAGATAGCATCCTGCACGGTGTGCTCGGTGCCGAGCTCGACCTCGCCGGCAATCGCCAGGTAGCGCGTGCCACGCCCCACCTGATAGGCGGCATCATCGATCCAGAAATCTGCAAAATCTTGATACGTTTTTTCTTTCATGGCTTGACCTCCATGCCGAGCAGCCGCCGAGCCTCCTCGCGAGCCTCGTTGTGGTCGGTGGCACCGCAGTAGCACCAGACCTCCGCACCAAGCCTGCTTCATGGCCTCACTTCCAACAAG
>JBEHCB010000084.1:0-2700 GCA_041192885.1 Actinomycetota bacterium | reverse complement strand
GGAAGACTCCGCTGCGCGGCCGATCCCGTACATGATCTCAGGCGGGACTGATGCAAAAGCTTTCTCGACTCTGGGGATCAGGTGCTACGGATTCTCGCCGTTGCAATTGCCGCCCAGCCTGGACTACTGGCAGCTTTTTCATGGTGTGGATGAGCGAGTTCCAGTGTCGGCTTTGCAGTTCGGAGTTCGCGTGTTGTCTCGCTTTTTCCAATCAGCATGATCTGATTGCGAGATTAGGCAATCACACAGTCACTGCGACGGTGAGGTGTCGTCGGCGGAAGGTGACTTTCCGAGTGCCATTCGGCAGAACAATCACGCGGCGCATCTCCCACTGGCCGGTGTCCGCAGCCGATTGGAGGCGCTGCCTGTATTCCGACTTGCTGGCAGTGCGCGGGATAGTGACGGTTTGGTATTCCCACTGGGGTTCGCGCTTGGCTTTCACCGCCACACTCCTTCCCATCAGTTGAGCGTTCCTGCGGAAACATCATCGAGCGCAAGGATGATTTCTTGCGGCAATTCGATGTCTGCGCCGTTGAGGATACCCCGCAGTTGTGCGCTGGTGCGAGCACCTAAAAGCGCGGAAGCGACATTGTCCCGTGTCTCCAGCCAGCGCAAGGCGACATCGATCGGAGACACCGCAAGGCCTTCGGCGGCAGCGCACAAGGCCTCAACCACCATTGCGGTGTCACGGCCGAGATAAGGAGCAACGAAATCTCGCAAATGAGCTGAAGCAGCTCGAGAATCGGCAGGCGTGCCGAAACGATATTTCCCAGTCAGCACCCCGCGACCCAGAGCGGACCAAGCAATCAAGCTACTGCCAGTCTCGGCGAGATACGGCAGCAGCAGCCGTTCGGCGCCACGGTTAGCTAGGGAATATTCGGCTTGAACGCAGGCAAGAGGAATTCGGTGAACGGTGTTCAGGTACGTCCAAGCGTGAGCAACCCATGTTTCTGGCCAATCGCACACACCGACATAGGCGACTCGACCTGAGGTCACCGCTTGCGCCAGGACATCTAATGTCTCGTCCACCGGGGTATAGAAGTCGAAACCGTGCACTAGCCAAATATCGACGCGCTCGACTCCCAATCTGGACAAGGTTTGCTCAAGATCTGACATCAACCAGCGACGGCTGTTGTTGAAGGGGCGACCGGGATCCGGCACCCCGCCACTCTTGGCGGAAATGACGATGTCGTAACCGTTGAATGCCGGGAGCAATGTGCCAAGAATCTCTTGAGCAGCACCTGCGGCGAATGACGATGCCGTATCCACCAGGGTGCCGCCTGCCGCAGTGAACAGCTCCAACTGCTCTGCCGCGTCATGGTCATCGGTGTCGCGACCCCAAGTCATGGTGCCCAGGCCCAATTGAGACACCCGCAACCCCGTCGTGCCGAGACTGCTGGTGCGCATGAACAGCAGGTTAGTCCTGCACCTTCCTTATGCCTGCGTAACGCGCCTGCATTTGCCCGGTCCCGCGGTGGGGCAGACTGACGCCGTGGAATGGATTCAAAGCGTCGTATTGGGACTGGTTCAAGGTTTGACCGAGTTCCTGCCAGTCTCGTCAACAGCGCATTTGCGCATAGTCCCGGCTCTGCTTAATTGGGAGGATCCCGGCGCCGCCACTTCGGCGGTGATTCAGCTCGGGACCATGGGAGCAGTGGTCGCTTTCTTCTGGAAAGACCTCGTGCGAATTGCCGTGGCGTGGAGCTCGCATTTATCGCTATCGGCTCTGAAGGCCCTTCGCCAATCTGCACCGGAAGCAGATTCCGCGACTCAAACTGCCTCACCCACCACCCACGACGCTGTCTTGGGTTGGTACTTGATTGCTGCCACCATCCCCATCGGCTTCGCTGGGATTATGTTCAAAGATCAGATTGAGACCGCCGCACGGGATCTGCGCCTGATCAGCATCATGTTGATCGTGTTCGGCGCGCTGCTGTGGTGGGTGGATTCAGCCCTTCCGCAGACCAAGTCAGCCCGCGAATTCAATCTGCAAAGCGCCCTGGCTATGGGAGCAGCGCAGGCATTGGCATTAATTCCGGGGGTGTCGCGATCAGGCGCCACAATCGCAGCAGGTCGAGTCATGGGCTTCTCCCGTGAGTCCGCGGCTCGTTTTTCGTTCCTGCTCAGCGTTCCGGCCGTGGTGTTATCCGGCCTCTATCAAGCATTGGGCAATATCAACACCGAGGAAATCAGCTGGGGACCCACTCTTGTTGCGACGGTCGTTGCTTTCGCCAGCGGCTACGCCTCTATTGCCTGGCTGCTGAAGTACCTCGCCACCAACTCCATGCGCAACTTCGCCCTGTATCGCTTCCTGGTCGGCGGACCGGTTCTGGTGCTTGCCTTGGTTGGCGCGATCCGATGACCACATTGTTCATCGTGCGCCACGGGCGCAGCACCGCCAACAGTGACGGGGTGCTTGCAGGCCGCATCCCCGGAGTCGCCTTAGACGATGCCGGCAAAGGGCAGGCGATCGCAGCAGGGGAGCGGTTGGCGGGAACTAACGCAGCTGTCGTGGTCAGTAGTCCGCTTGAACGAACCAAGGCCACAGCCGCGTTGGTGTCCAGGCAATTTGCAAGCCGCCCGACAGTGCGTTTCGACCGCAACTTCACTGAATGCGACTACGGGCAATGGTCCGGCAAGCGCATCGCCGAGTTATCCAAGAGCAAGTTGTGGCAAGAGATTCAAGAGCGGCCAAGCACG
>JBEHCB010000083.1:0-4735 GCA_041192885.1 Actinomycetota bacterium | reverse complement strand
TGCGGACACGCTGAAGAACGTCGTGGTCAAGATCGTTTATCCCGATGGCACCAGCACCGCACTGGTCGTCGGCGTCCCAGGCGATCGCGAGGTTGACATGAAGCGACTGGAGGCCGCAGTTCACCCCGGCGAAGTGAAACCGTTTGAGGAAGCCGACTTCGCTGCGCACCCGTTGTTGGTCAAGGGGTACATCGGCCCGCAAGTGCTTGGGGAAGAGTCGGCATCTCGCATCCGTTATGTCGTGGACCCGCGAGTCGTCGCTGGCAGTCGTTGGATCACCGGCGCCAACCAGCATGGCCGCCATGTGTACGACTTGGTGTGCGGACGCGATTTCACGCCGGACTCGACGATCGATGTTGCCGAAGTATTCGAAGGCGACACCTGCCCTGGCTGTCAAAAGGGCGTCCTGCGCTCAGCTCGCGGAATCGAAATCGGCCACATCTTCCAACTCGGTCGCAAGTACGCCGAGGCGTTGAATCTGACGGTGCTCGACGAGAACGGAAAGCCGGTCGTCGTGACCATGGGTTCTTACGGCATTGGTGTCTCTCGCGCTGTTGCGGCAATCGCCGAGCAGCGTCACGACGACAAAGGTTTGGTGTGGCCGCGTGCCGTTTCACCCGCAGATGTCCACGTAGTGGCCACGGGTAAAGCCGACGCGGCATATTCCGCCGCCGAACATCTTGCCGAGCAGTTGACCACGGCAGGCTTGACTGTTCTGTACGACGACCGCCGCGGTGCATCCCCAGGCGTGAAGTTCAACGACGCCGAATTAATCGGCATCCCCACCATCGTCGTCCTCGGCAAGCGCCTGGCCGATGGCGTGGTCGAAGTCAAAGACCGCGCTACGGGCGATGTGTCCGAGGTGGCCGTGGCGGACGCAGCCGCGCATCTGATCTCCGTCGTTCGCGGCTGAAGTCCGGCTGGGCGTGCACGCACTCGAGCAGTTCACCGGAGTGCCGCTGGGCGTGCTCGCGGGACTGCTGTTGGCGGCTTCGACTGCGGGCTACATCGATGCCGTCGTCGGCGGCGGCGGGTTGATCCAGTTGCCGGCGATGTTGCTCGGATTGGGCGAGCGCGCGCCTGCCGTGGTGTTGGGGACGAACAAACTGTCGAGCATCATCGGCACGACCGCCGCGACTGCGACATATCTGCGCCGCCGCGACTCGAGACCCGAACCAGCCATCGTGCTGCCGATGGCGGCGCTCGCGTTTATCGGCTCTTATGTCGGTGCCGAATTGGCATCGAGAGTTCCGCCGCAGGTGTTCCGGCCGCTGGTGCTGGTGTTGCTCGTGCTGGTTGGAGTGTGGACATGGCGGCGCCCCGGCCTGGGGGAGCAGGACTCCCTGCGATTCTCATCGCGTGCGCGCTTGGGTATCGCGTGCGCCGCCGGCGGGGTCATCGGTTTCTATGACGGAATCTTCGGCCCGGGCACAGGTTCATTCTTGGTCTTCATCCTGGTGGGCGCTGTGGGGTATTCGTTCCTGCGCGCTTCAGCAACTGCCAAAGTGGTGAACTGGTCAACGAACTTGGCGGCGCTGTCGGTGTTCGCCCCAGATCGCAATGTGCTGTTCGCTCTCGGTGCCGCGATGGGTTGCTGCAATCTCATCGGCGCGATCACCGGCGCTCGGATGGCAGCGGCACGAGGTAGTGCATTCGTTCGCATTGCGTTCCTGTGCGTTGTCGCCGTGTCGATTCTCAAGCTCGGCTACGACCAAGTTGCGCCGATGATCGGCGCCGCGCGCTAGTCTTGCGACTGCACCACCACAATCGAGCTAATAACAGGATCTCCTCGAGCGGCATTTCGCCACTTCCGCCGATTGTGGACGGCACCGCTGCGACAGCAGCAAAGTTCCAGCACCCGTTGGAACTGCGACGCTTCGAGTTGAGGACCACGATGAGCGCACAAGCCCGGCAGTTGCTGCTGGAACTCCTCTCCCCGGTGATCGAAGCCGGCAATGGATTCTTGGAAGACGTCGAAGTGCGCGCCGCCGGCCGCCGTACTTTGGTGCGACTCTTGGTCGATCGCGATGGAGGCATCGACCTGGACGAGGTCGCCCGTTTGTCGCGAGCTGCATCAGAACTACTGGACGCCCACGAAGCAGAACTTCCGTTCGGTGAATACGTTCTTGAGGTGTCGTCTCCCGGCATCGACCGCCCGCTGACTCAGCCCCGCCACTTCCAGCGCAACATCGACCGGCTGGTCAGCATCACTGAGATCAATGGAACTGCGACCACCGGTCGACTCGTCGCTTTCGAGTCTGATGTGTTGACCCTGCAGCTGAAGTTAGGGCAGAAGGAAATTGCGCTGGCTGATGTGGCGAAGGCGCGTGTGGAAGTCGAATTCAACCCCGGCAGCGGCAAAGCGGCTCCTGTCGGCATCGACGAAGCGGCAGGTGTGCTCTCGGAGTACACCGCGCCAGCCAACGAATCCGGGGATCGCCGATGAAAGCAATCGACATGAAGGCGCTGAAGTCGTTGGCTGATGAGCGCGGGTTCGAGATGGACGCGCTGGTTGCAGCCATTGAAGATGCGATGCTCACCGCTTACAAGTCGCGCCCGGACGCGAAACCTGCGGCGCGTGCCGAACTCGACCGCGACAGTGGCGCAGTGGTGATCAGGGTCACGGAGTTCGATGCCGAGGGCGTGCCGCTGGCCGAATACGAGGACACACCATCGGACTTCGGTCGCGCCGCCGCATTAGCCGCTGGCGATGCGATCAAGCAGCGGGTGCAGGCGCTGGCCGCTGGCGCTCTGCTCGGCGAGCTGGCAGAGGTCGAAGGGACCTTGGTCAGCGGCGTGGTGCAACAAGGCTCAGACAAGCGCATCGTTTTCGTTGACCTCGGCAAGGTGGAAGCCAAACTTCCACCGGAAGAGCAGGTGCCCGGCGAGGTCTACAAACACGGTGAGCGCCTGCGTTTGCATGTGGTCAGTGTGCGCCCCGCGACTAGGGGGATGGATGTTGTTGTTTCCAGGACCCACCCCGACTTGGTTCGGAGTTTGTTCGCACTGGAAGTGCCTGAGATCGGCAGCGGCGTCGTCCGCATCGCAGCATTGGCCCGCGAGGCAGGACAGCGCACGAAGATGGCCGTTGAATCCACCCGCGACGATGTGAACCCCAAGGGTGCGTGCATCGGGCCGAAGAGCGCCCGAGTGAGCGCCGTTCGCGAGGAACTGCGCGGCGAGCAGATCGACATCGTCGATTTCAGCGAAGACCCCGCTGAGTTCATCGCATCGGCTCTGGCGCCGGCCCGAGTTCTTAAGGTGACGATTCTTGATGCGCCGGGGCGAGTCGCGCGCGTTGTCGTCCCTGAGTACCAGCTGTCGTTGGCCATCGGCAGCGGCGGTCAGAATGCACGCTTAGCCGCGCGATTAACCGGTTGGCGGATCGACATCCGGCCAGACAGCAATCCCGGCGATGATGAGGAATATCCGGCGATAGCAACGGATTTGCGGACTAGTGACGTCGGCGCTGGCAGCAGCGATGGGGCAGATTGGTGACCACGGGTGAGTCGGCAGCCAAGCCGGCAGCCAAGCCGGCAGCCAAGCCGACTCTGAGCTCTCGCCGCGGGGCAAAGCCCGTGCGCACCTGCATCGGCTGTCGCCAACGCGGCCCAGCGGACAGCCTGGTCCGCGTGGTTGTGCTGGCGGGGGTGCTGACCCCAGATCTGGATGGCCGCCGCCAAGGCCGTGGGGCGCATGTGCACCTGGACGCGACCTGCGTAAGCGCGGCTGGGCGCGGCTGGGCGCGAGCCCTCAAGGCGACCGGGCCCTTTGACGATAGTCTTGTGCGCGGGTTGGTTTGGCCAAAGCCGAATCGCACCCATCCCAACACACCGTTCGACCACGAGAGTGCGGGCGAAAGCGAATGAGCGACAAATGAGCGCGTTGCTATGAACGCGTTGCAGGAAACCGCAACCCGCCGCTGACCCACCCCCTGCCCGGGGTGTTGCAGCGGAAGGCTGCAACACCAAAGGAGCAGAGTGGCAAATAAGAGAGTTCACGAACTCGCCAAAGAACTCGGCGTCGATTCCAAGACGCTGCTGGCGAAATTGCAGGAGCTTGGCGAGTACGTCAAAAGCCCATCATCGACGGTAGCCCCGCCGGTTGAGCGTCGCGTGCGCGATGTCATGCCCGCGCCAGACCCGGCGACTGTCGCCGCCGCTAAGCCTGCGAAGAAGGCGACGAAGAAAGCTGCTGCTGCCAAACCTGCTGATGTTGAGGCCGCTGTAGAAGCTTCTAGCCCGGCGGCCGTCGCGCCGACGGCGCCGTCGGTTCCGAGCCCCGCTGCGCCAATCGTCGACGGCGATGAAGCAACTCCCGCCGGCTCCACGAGCGGCGTACCGCGACCAGCACCGCGACCAGCACCGCGCGCGGGGAACAATCCGTTTACCTCGGCCGACGCAGGTCCGCGACCAGCGCCGAGACCTGGTGCCCCACGTACTGGGAACAACCCGTTCACCAGCGGCGGTCCGCGCCCTGTTCCGCGTCCCGGAGCTGCGCGTCCCGGCGGCCCAGGTGGCGCACCTGGATTCGGTGCTCGCCCCGGCGGACCCGGTCGCCCTGGCGGCGCCGGTGCGCGTCCCGGCGGACCCGGTCGTCCTGGCGGCGGTGGATTCGGTGCTCGCCCCGGTGGCGGTACCGGCGGTCCAGGTGCAGGTGCACGCCCCGGCGGCCCCGGCGGTTTCGCCGGCCGGCCCGGGCCCGGTGGGCGCGGTACGACGGCCGGCGCTTTCGG
>JBEHCB010000082.1:0-8469 GCA_041192885.1 Actinomycetota bacterium | reverse complement strand
TCTGGACTTTCCTTTCCAGTCCACCATCGTCAACTATGCAGCACAGAATGCAGGCGGCACGCAGGTTGCTGGGCTGTTGGATTGGGATGACGAGTACACGACTGCGTCGACGAACGCGTATGGCTTAACCACATTCCTCGACAATCACGATATGGGTCGCTTGGGCTACCTGTTGGGCTCGAAAGGTGTCTACGGCAACGCGAGCATGGTGAAGTCGGCGTTGTTCGCTTACGACCTGCTCTACCTCTTGCGTGGGATCCCGGTCGTCTATTACGGCTCCGAGGTCGGGATGGCCGGCAGTGGTGGCGACAAGGCCGCCCGCCAAGACATGTTCTCGACCCAGACCTCAACGCCGGATTGGGCAACGGAAGAGCGACTGGGCACTAGCGCAATCGGCACCAAGTCGTCTCTGCAAATCAAGACCGGCACGTTCATCACGCGTCTGACGAAACTGGCCGCGCTTCGTGATCAGTACCCGGCGCTGGCAAGTGGCGCATCCATCACTCGGTTCTCTGATGATGACACAGTGATCATCAGCCGGATCGACGGCGCACGCCGCGTCGAATACATCGTCGCCTTCAACAACAACGACAAAACAAACAGCCGGACTTTCCAGACCTCGTCAGCGCCGTTCACCTCGTTCAAGGGGGTCTGGGGCAGCAGCTCGACTGTGAAATCTGACAAGACGGGTCGTCTGAAGATCAGCATCGGCGGCTTGAAGTCCGTTGTGTTCCAGGCGCAATCCACACTGCCCGCCGCGGCGGCACCATCGATCAGCATGGCTTTGGCATGGGACGGCAATTTGAAGGTGTGGCGCGCAACCGCCTCAGTACCTGGACTGGACCCGGGGACTGTCACATTCGTCTGGCGCCGAAGCGGCATGAGCACCTGGCAGGTGCTCGGCTCAGACGATGCTTACCCGTATCGGACCAGCGCGGAGCCGACCAACTTCGACTCGGGCGCGCGGATCGATGTGGCTGCGGTCCTGAAGACCACATCTGGTGGCCTGGCAGTCTCCAATGCGATGAGCTTTGTCGCGCCTTGAGCCTGTGTTGCCTGACTGCTCGGCGCGGGAACCTGCCCGCGTGCCATCGAACGCGGTTGTGTAGCCTTCGTGCGCGCGAAAGCGCCCCCTTAGCTCAGTCGGCAGAGCGTCTCCATGGTAAGGAGAAGGTCTACGGTTCGATTCCGTAAGGGGGCTCGACGAGTGTCAGGGAAGCTGTGATTTCACGTAAGACAACCGTGTCATGACAGTTCGGACCTGCGCCCGGCAACGGCGGGGTAGCTCAGCCTGGTAGAGCAAGCGGCTCATAATCGCTGTGTCGCCGGTTCAAGTCCGGCCCTCGCTACATTGGTGTCACGAACGAGACGAAAGAGGCAGACCATTGGCTAAGAACGACCTGCGACCGAAGATCACTTTGGCCTGCCAAGAGTGCAAGGACCGCAACTACATCACTCGCAAGAACCGTCGCAACGACCCGGACCGCATCGAGTTCAAGAAGCACTGCCCGCGCTGCAACGCGCACACAGTGCACAAGGAAACTCGCTGATCCTCGCCGGATCAGAATCATGGCGGTTCTTCCCCGGCACGTCGGTCGCATCTACGGACCCGGCGAGTCCTACACAGTCAGCGAAGCTGCTCTAGCTGATTTCTCAACCCTGCTGGGATTCAGCGACCCAGCATCCGTGAGCGGACAGCAGGCGACGCCGACCTTCGCGATGACCCAGACATTTTCTGGAATTTTGGCTTTGGTCGCCGACCCGGACGTCCGATTGAAGTTGAGTCACGTGGTTCATTCAGATCAAGCTTTCGAATACTTGCGGCCGATGCGACCCGGGGATGTCGTTCGCACCAGCACAGAGATTGAATCCGTCAAGCCGTTCGCCGGCAACACTTTGGTCGCGCTGCGAAGCCTGATCGTCGATGAACACGGCGAGACGCTATGTAACGCCCTGGCGACGATCGTCGTTAAGTCCGATGCGGCGGATGAATCATGAGGCGTCGGCTGAACTTCGGCGACGAGATTCCTGAAGTCGTCGTTCCCGTGACTCGCGCACAGTTGCGCCGCTATGCCGACTTGTCTGGCGATCACAATCCGATCCACCAAGACGAGTCAGTTGCTCACGCTGTCGGATTGCCGGGAGTCGTCGCCCATGGCATGTTCACCATGGGTGTCGTGGGCAGGGTGTTGGCCGATTACATCGGCGATGTCGCGGCGATCATCCGCTATTCGACGCGCTTCACCAGGCCTGTGGTCGTGCCGGCGGACGACGCCGAACCCAATACTGCCGAGATACACATCACTGGCAAAGTAAGTGAGGTAAACGATGGCGAAGGCACGGCAACGATCTCAATGACTGCGACTTTCAACGGCCAGACAGTGCTCGGCCGCACCCAGGCAACGGTGCTTCAACCCTGAGTCGCAGGGTCAACATATGTCCGACCAAACCGCAAGCCCAACTTCGCCTGAACACAGGCAAGCTATGGGCTTGCTGCAGCAACGCCAAGATGCAAGGCAACTGCGGGACTTCGCCGCAGCCGATGCACTGCGGGCTCAGATCGAACACCTTGGGTTCTTGGTCGTCGACACCGCTGAAGGTCCACAACTGCGGCCCAAGCCCGCATATGAGGTGCACAACATCGCGGCAGGGTTCCCCGCTTATGCGCATGATGCGGTGATCGCGGTGACAGTCATCGTGGACGGTTGGTTGGATGATGTCCGCGAATTCGTCAGTCGGTTCATCTCCCACGAGCCCGACTCGATGCACCTGCTGTTGGTCGACACCAGCGGAGACGACCAGATCGCACGGGGGCTTGAAGACATACATCGCGAACATCAGCGGGTGACAGTCGTGCACACCACGACGGGCGCCGGTTGGGCTGACGTCCATGCTGCGTCCGCGTCCGCATGCCAGGCACCGCATTACGCAGCGGCTGATATGTCGACCTTGATCGATGCACCGGTGTTCGAGTCGTTCGCAGAAATCCTCGAGCAGGACGCGCAAGTGATGGCGGCAGGGTGGCGAGGTGCAAATGTCAATCGCGAAGATGGCTGGCGCTCGGTGGTTGACGCAGGCGCTGGGGATTGCGATGTGCTTCTCAGCTACCTGATGGTGGTCCGCACATCGGATGCCCGCCAAACCCCGCCGCATCCCAAAGCGAAGTTCTATCGAAATGCAGACATCGAATGGTCGCTGAGATTGCGGGATTCCGCAGTCGTGGCGACTGGCCGGCCGCCGCGCATGGTGGCGCTTGGATCACATGCGCCGATTCACCAGGGTCGCCACCACGGTTACCACGACAGCGATCCCGAAAGCCGAGATCGGGAGTCGCGTAAGACTTACGACCGCATTCTCGCCGCGTTCCGCGGCCGCACTGAGCTGCTGGCACCCTGACTCGGGCGCATGCATTGCCTACGCTGTCACCGTGAGCACGATGCCGCTGGCGGCGAGAACCACGCTGCGCGTTGGCGGGACTCCCCGCGCCGAGTTGGTGATCGATTCTGTCGCCGACTGCGATCAGTTGCTGCCCGACTTGTTCCGGTCACAGCAGCGTTGGTGCGTGATGGGCGCTGGCAGCAACATTGTGGCCGCCGATGGGCCGTTGGACATCACTGTCGTGCTGATGCGCAGTCATGAGCTTGACGCGCGCGAGAGTGACGATGCAGCGATCGTCACTGTTGATGCCGGCGCGCAGTGGGATGAACTGGTGGACCTCGCTGTGAGCCGCGGTTGGTCGGGGATCGAAGCGCTGAGTGGCATCCCCGGGTCGGTGGGTGCGACGCCGATTCAGAATGTCGGCGCATACGGCGCTCAAGTCGCCGATGTCATCTCCGAAGTCGAGGTGTTTGACTCAACCACGATGTCTCGGCGTTGGCTCGCTGCGGCCGATTGCGGCTTCGGTTACCGGTCGAGCATCTTCAAGAGCTCCCCTACAACTTTTGTTGTGACCCGAGTGCGCATGCAGTTGCGCAAATCGCACGTCAGTGCACCCGTGGGATACGAACAGCTGTCGCAGACTTTGGGCATCGCTGCAGGGGACAGCGCGCCGTTGGCCGAAGTGCGCACCGCGGTGATGGCACTGCGTCGCAGCAAAGGGATGGTGCTCGATCCTGCAGACCACGACACATGGAGTGTTGGCTCGTACTTCACCAATCCCGTCGTCGAGGGGGATTCAGATGCCATCGCCCGTATCGGCGAGGAGGTCCCGCATTGGCGGCAGCCGGATTGGCGCATCAAAGTGAGTGCCGCATGGTTGATTGAGGCGGCTGGTTTCCCGCGTGGATACGCGATCAACGGCAGCGGTGTCTCGATCTCGTCCAAGCATTCGTTGTCGCTGACTAATCGCGGAGCGGGGACTGCCGCCCAGGTACGGCAACTTGAGGGCGCGATCGTTGATGGCGTCCAGGGACGTTTCGGCATCCGGCTCCAACGAGAGCCGATGCTGCTCGGCTTCGCCGACTAATTCTTTGCGACGCTGGTTCAGCGACGGCTGAGAACCTCGTCCATCCGCGACAAACCTGTGCGGATGTCCTCGTCACCCAGCGCATACGAAAGTCGCAAGTAGCCAGGTGTTCCAAATGCCTCACCTGGGACGACTGCAACTTCGGCACGTTCAAGCAGGAACGCGGCCAGCTCTGCACTGCTGTTGCTGACGACGCCGTCGATCGGCGTACCCAGCAAGTCGGTTACGCGCGGATAGGCATAGAACGCGCCCTGCGGTGTCGGGCAGACGACGCCCGGCATCGCGTTCAGCATGGAAACCATCAGTTGCCGGCGCGTGTCAAATGCGTCACGCATCCGGGCAACATCATCCAAGCCGCCGGTGAGCGCAGCGAGTGCCGCAATCTGCGAGACGTTCGAGACGTTGCTTGTTGAGTGAGACTGCAGATTGGTCGCGGCCTTCGCGACATCTGCGGGCGCGATCATCCAGCCGACTCGCCAACCGGTCATCGCATAAGTCTTTGCAACGCCGTTCACCAAGATGCAGGTGTCCGCTAAGTCGGGCACCAACGCCAGGATCGATGCGAACTCCATGTCCTCGTACACGAGGTGCTGGTAAATCTCGTCGCTGATCACCCAGATGCCACGTTGTTTCGCCCACTGTCCGATGGCTTCCACCTCGGCCGGCGAGTAAACCGCGCCCGTCGGATTCGACGGAGACACGAACACCAGCGCCTTGGTGCGCTCGGTGACATATTCATCAAGTTGCGATGGGTTCGTGCGGTAACCGGCGGTTTCATCCGTGGGCACGATCACTGATCGACCGCCAGCGAGGGCGATTGATTCCGGATAGGTGGTCCAGTACGGGCTCGGCAGCAGCACTTCGTCGCCGGGATTGATGATGCTCGCAAATGAGTTGTAGAGAGCCTGCTTGCCGCCGTTGGTGACGATCACTTGGTCGACCGCGATATCGACGTTGCTGTCGCGTGCCGTCACATCGACGATCGCTTGGCGCAGCGCCGGCAATCCAGGGGTGGGGGAGTACTTGTGCCACTTGGGGTCGCGAGCGGCGTTGACAGCCGCTTCGACGATGTGCGCCGGGGTGGCGAAATCTGGCTCGCCCGCGCCGAAGCCGATGACCGGCCGGCCAGCGGCGATCAGCGCTTTGGCCTTGGCGTCGACGGCCAAAGTGGCGCTTTCTGCAATCGCTGCAATTCGCGTGGACACGCGCTGGGCAGTGGCTCTGGCACTGGCTGTGGCACTGGCTGTGGCACTGGCTGTGGCAGTGGAGTTCTCGGTGCCGCTCATGGCGGCATTCTGCCGAATGCGCGTGCGCGCGGCAGCGGCCAGGATGCGGTGAGATTGCGCGAACGGGCTGGGTCTAAACTCTCCCCTCTGCGGTGGCTTGACTTCCGCTGCGCGAGCCTGCCCGCGACCGCTTTACAGCGTGTTGCCGAGTCCAGTTCGTGCGGCAGTTGGCGGCTGTCACCACAGGGTCGTAGCTCAATTGGTAGAGCACCGGTCTCCAAAACCGGGGGTTGGGGGTTCGAGTCCCTCCGACCCTGCGGCGGCGTGGAAACACGCCACGAACCTGCCTGAGCTTCGGCCCAGGCGCCTTCGCCCCACCCGGGGCGCAAGGGTGATCGAACGAAAGGCGGCGAACGTGAGCGACTCAGCAGTCGGCCACGACTCCACGTCATCGGACAGTAAGAAGGGTCCGTTGGCGCGCGCTGGTTTGTTCTACCGCCAGATCGGCGATGAATTGCGCAAGGTCATCTGGCCCACGCGCGAGCAGTTGACCACCTACACCTGGGTTGTTGTCGGCTTCGTCGCCATCCTCGCCGCAATCGTTGGCGTGATTGACCTTGGCGTTGCCAAGGCTGTCCTCTCGGTGTTTGGAGTCTGACAACAGCCATGACCGACAACCACCAAGACGAGATCGTCGCGACGGACAGCAATGCTGCGCCGGCCGAGGTGACCATGCCGTCGTTTTTCGCAGCGACTGACGAGGTCGCGGCGCCTACTGATTCTGAAGTCGAACTCGAGCTCGAGGCGGATTCAGCAAGCGACACCGCGGAAGCTGATGCAGTCGCCGCCGAGGAAGCGCCGCAGGCTGAGGCTGACGCTGTCGAGGCTGCAGCAGAGACCGAGATTGCGTCGGCTGCTGTTGTTGAAGAAGCCGACGCCGACGCAGACGCTGACGGCGACGATGACGAAGAAGACGATCCGATTGCCGCATTCAAGGCGCGCCAAGCGCAGATGCCGGGTGACTGGTACGTGGTCCAGGCCAAGAGCGGCAAAGAGAAAGTCGTCAAGGAAAACCTTGAGGCTCGCATCCACACCCTCGGCATGGAGGAGTACATCTTCGAGGTTCAGCGCCCCGAAGCCGAGAAGGTCGTCATCAAGAACGGAGAGCGCAAGCTCGTCCGCGAATCTAAGTACCCGGGTTATGTTTTCGTGCGCATGGAACTCACCGACGAGTCGTGGGGCGTTGTCCGCAACACCCCGGATGTCGCAGGGTTCGTCGGCCAGAGCCACAACCCGATCCCGCTGACGCTGGACGAGGTCGCCGACATGTTGGCTCCGCGTCCTGAGAAGAAGGCCGCAGCCGCGGGTGGCACTGCCGTCGCCGGCACCGCTGGCGCATCTGGTCGTGTGATCGAGATCGAGTTCTCCGTTGGCGACTCCGTCACCATCATCGATGGGCCGTTCGCCACGCTGCACGCAACCATCTCGGAGATTAACCTCGATGCCCAGAAGGTCGTCGGCTTGACCGAGATCTTCGGTCGCGAGACGCCCGTGGAACTGGCCTTCAGCCAGATTCAGAAGAATTAACCGCAGGTCACACCAACAAAGATAGGAAGAGGTGCGCACATGCCACCGAAGAAGAAGGTCTCAGCGCTCATCAAGCTGCAGATCCAGGCAGGCGCCGCGAACCCGGCACCGCCGGTTGGCCCCGCATTGGGTCAGCACGGTGTCAACATCATGGAGTTCTGCAAGGCCTACAACGCCGCCACCGAGTCCCAGAAGGGACAGATCATCCCGGTGGAGATCACGGTGTACGAGGACCGCACCTTCGATTTCGTGACCAAGACGCCGCCGGCGGCGCGCTTGATCTTGAAGTACGCCGGTGTCGAGAAGGGCTCAGGCGTTCCGAACAAGACCAAGGTCGCAACTCTGACCAAGGCGCAGGTTCGCGAGATCGCCGAACTGAAGGCCGTTGACCTGAACGCCAATGACGTCGAGATGGCAATGCGCATCATCGAGGGCACTGCCCGCTCGATGGGCGTCACCGTCGTCGACTGACGCACGACACAACCACAGACCTCGCAGCCTGAGTGCGCGCACGCGCACGACAGGTTGTGAAGTGGGAGAGCCGAAGGACGGCTCGCTACCACCACGACAAGGAGCAAAGAAAAATGCAACGCAGCAAGTCCTACAAGCAGGCCGCTGAGAAAATCGACAGCGACTCCCTTTACACCCCGCTGGATGCCATCGCATTGGCGAAGGCGACCACTGTCACCAAGTTCGACCCGACCGTCGAGGTTTCGATGGTGCTCGGCGTTGACCCGCGCAAGGCCGACCAGATGGTCCGCGGAACAGTGAACCTCCCGCACGGCACCGGTAAGACCGCCCGCGTCATCGTTTTCGCTGCGGCCGACAAGGCAGACGAAGCTCGCGCCGCTGGTGCGGACGAGGTTGGCGCCGATGACCTGATCGACAAGGTCGCCGCCGGCTACACCGCTTTCGACGCCGTCGTCGCGACCCCGGACATGATGGGCAAGGTCGGTCGACTCGGAAAGGTGCTCGGTCCGCGTGGCTTGATGCCGAACCCGAAGACCGGCACCGTCACCGTCGATGTCGCCAAGGCCGTCTCTGACATCAAGGGCGGAAAGATCGAATTCCGCGTCGACAAACACTCGAACCTGCAGTTCATCATCGGCAAGGCCTCGTTCAGCGAGAAGCAGCTGGTCGAGAACTACGCCGCTGCCCTCGATGAGGTCCTTCGTTTGAAGCCGTCCTCAT
>JBEHCB010000081.1:0-2507 GCA_041192885.1 Actinomycetota bacterium | reverse complement strand
CGAGCACGCGGATGTGCTGCTCGGCAGCGAGGAGAGCGAGAAGTACCGGCTGCTTCCGTTCCGGTCACCTGCTGCACTGGAGGTCTTTGACTATGGCTTCCAGTTGCGCGAGCAACGTCTGGGCAAGGACGGGGTCGACCTTGTGTCGAAACTCGTCAACAACGTGCCCATCGACGGCGTCGGGCTGGACGACCGCGACTTCCGCAATTACTTCCTGCTGCTGGTGGTCGCCGGCAACGAGACCACCCGTCACGCCATCAGTCACACGATGAATGCCCTTATCGATCACCCCGATCAGTTGGCGCTGCTCCAGGAGCGTCCCGACTTGATTCCGTGGGCGGTTGAGGAATTCCTCCGCTGGGGCTCGCCGGTTTACCACTTCCGCCGCACGGCCACGAAAGATGTGGAGATGCACGGCAAGACAATCAAGAGCGGCGACAAGGTGGTTGTGTGGTTCGCATCGGGCAACCGCGACGAAGCGGCATTTCCAGAGCCATATTCATTCGATGTGCAGCGCACGCCAAATGAGCACATGACCTTCGGCCGCGGCGGCCCACACCTGTGCTTGGGCAACGCATTGGCGCGGCTTGAGATTCAGATCATGTTCGAGACGCTGCTGCCGCGCATCGCCAAAATCGAGCGATCCGCGCCGGCCGAGCGGCTGCGCAGCAACTTCGTCAACGGCATCAAGCGCTTCCCGGTGAAGGTGACGCTGAAGTAGTAGTGACTCAGCCGATCTAGCGCCGGATTACGACGACAGCCGCGCCACTCGTGTGAGGAATTGATCCACGAGATTGTGCGCGCGCTGGGTGGCATCAGCATCAAACGCCTTGCACATGGCGATCAGTGTTTGCGGGTCTTGCCCATCGGCGATCAATGCGGGTTCGCCGTCGGTGTGCAGCCATGCTTCCAGCGTTGTCGACATAACTTCAGGGTGGAACTGCACCGCCAGGCTGCGGCCGATGACATACGCCTGCGATGCGACGGCGGAGCGAGCGATCTCTTTCGCGCCGGGCGGCAGCTGCCACCGGTCGTAGTGCCACTGGAACCAGGGGCCGTTGGGGATGAAGTCGGTGTCGTCGCTGTGAATCACATGCCAGCCGATCTCCGCCTTCGGACCAGGCGCGACCGATCCGCCAAGCGCACGGGCAAGCGCTTGCCCGCCGAAGCAGATGCCGAAGATCGGAACATCCGCCGCGTGTGCGGCGCGCAACCAGTCAAGTTCGGGTGCCAGCCAGTTGCCGATGCATCCGTCATCCCAGGCACCCCACGGCGCGCCCATCGGAATCAGCACATCAAAGTCGGTCGGGTTTGGGTGGTCGAATGACACATTGGGGGTTTGGTAGTTGTCGGCGCTGACGACGACTTGCTCGACGATCTCGAATCCGCGGTCGGCAAAAGCTTGGGCTACCGGCCCAGGCGGGCTGACATGATCGTGTTGCAAGAACAAAGCGCGCATGGTGATTCCTTTCACACGGCTGCGCGAGTTCGCTGCAACCACCGTGAAAACTATCGCATCAGCGCGCCGACCCGCAGTCCTTGCGGATCCAGGCGCAGCTGCCGCTGATTTCGAACCTAGTGGCGAGCTGAGCGCAGCCCTAGTATCCGTTCCTAGCATCGACGCGGCGGTTCGCCGGATCACGCGAGCTCTGCGTCGACCAGTCCACCAGTCCACGAGGAGACAGTTGTGAGCGCGGATCTGAACTTGGCGGGTTTGAAGCAGGAGTTGCAGGCGCAGGGCATCGACATCGTCCGCGTCATCTATCCCGATGTGCTCGGCATCCCGCGCAGCAAGGACATGCTGGTCTCGCAGATGGAGCGCACGCTCGCCCATGGCCCGGCTTTCTGCCAGGGCGTGTGGTTCACAACCACCACTGGCGGCGTGCTGGATGGACGCAATTCCCTGTCGGACGGTCTGCCGGACTTCATCACGCGCATCGACCCGACCACCTTGCGACCGGCTCCATGGGAGCCCGGAGTTGCTTATGTCGTCGCTGATGCCTTCGACTCCGATGGCTCGCCGACTCCGATCGCACCGCGCACGGTGTTGAAGTCGGTGCTCGCGGAATTTGCCGCTGCGGGTCTGACGCCGATCGCCGGCCCTGAGTTGGAGTTCTACCTCGCCGACCAAACTGACGATGGCACATGGAAGCGCGTGATCAACAAGACCGGCCGCGTTTACATGACGGGCACCTTGGTGGATCCTGATGGCATCTTCCTGGCGATGTTGCGCGACCTGGACACTTTCAACATCGGCGCCATCGCTGGCAATCACGAGTTCTCGCCGTCGCAATACGAAATCAACCTGTGGCACAGCGAAGCCCTGGATGCAGCCGACCGTACCTTCTTGTTCAAGACCGGCGTGAAAGAGATGGCTGCGCAGGCGGGCCTGTTGGCAACATTCATGGGCAGGCCGTGGAATGACGAAGGCGGCAGCGGCTACCACTTCCACATGTCTGTCAACGATTCGTCGGGCAAGAACGTCATGGCCGACGGCGATGCGTTGA
>JBEHCB010000080.1:0-5888 GCA_041192885.1 Actinomycetota bacterium | reverse complement strand
GGGATGGACGAAGGCCGCGTACCCAGCGGGTAGCGCGATGGCGATGCCAGTCGGCACCAGCGCCCGCTCACCAGGCTCCAAGGTGACATCGACCCGCGACTGCAAATCCACACCGGCATCGCCCGGATGGGCGTATGCCGGAATGCTCACTGCATCGTCAAGCACGGTGATGAGGATCTCAACCTCGCTCATTCGAACATCACAGCGGGACTGTAACGGCGCGAAGTGGCGCGCCCATGCACGCGTGGCAGGCTTGCCGCATGACGCAGGCGGCGATTTTCCGTGAGCGGCTGTGGCCAGGGTGGGGTGCAGCCGGCGCGGCTTTAGGCATGGCCGCATCGTTGGCCATCGCCTATGCCGCGGCTTACGGACATGCCATCGGCTGGCTCACATTCGCTTGTTCTTGCGCAGCCATGACGGTGATCGCGATCCCCGCGTCCCCCGTCACGACCGTCACCACCGCCGCCTTGAGCGTCGGTCGAGCCAAGATCGAGAAGGGTTTCCTGGGCCAAGCCGGTGTGATCAGCCCCGCCCGCTTGCGGCAGTTGCGCCGAGACAGATCGCTGCACAATGCCTTTTGGGCCGTTCCCATTGGCAGCCGCACAGCTGTTGCTGTCGCGATCAACGACGACGAGGACCCGCACCCGATGTGGATCATCGGCAGCCGCCGACCCGATGACTTGCTCAACGCTCTGCGGAAATTGGCTGAGTGATTCCACTGCCGCACGCCGTTGCCCTTGTGCGACGATGAGTGCATGAGCGAAGACGCCGATCGCGGGCAGCCGCAGGCCAACCAGCCCGCGGATGAGCAGCCGGCAGATAACGATGACGCGTCAGGCAAGCGCAGCCACTTCACCGTTGATCCGGCAATGGCAGCGTCAGTCGCAGCCGGCGCTGCTTGGCTCGCTGGTAAAGGTGTTCACCGGGTGCGCAAGGCGCGAGTCAAGAAGCGTGGGCAAGCCCGCACCAAAGTCGGCGGGCACATGTCCAACATCGTGTGGACTGTATCTGCGGCAGCAGCCGCCGCGCTCGTTGAATTGATTATCAACCGGTTGCTCAAGCGCAATCGCGGCAAATAAGCAACCCGTCTTTCTCCTTGGCCAACTGGCTGCGGTGGTGGACAAGGAAGCACTTGCTGCAGGTGAACTCATCGGACTTCTTAGGAATGACAGTCACAGTGAGTGATTCATCCGAGAGGTCTGCGCCAGGCAACTCGAGGTTCTCGGCAGCTTCGGCCTCATCGACATCGACGGCCGATGCGGCCATGTTGGCCCGCTGAGCCTTGAGCTCTTCGATGCTCTCCTCGGCAAGCTCGTCGTCGGTCTTACGGGGGGCGTCGTAATCGGTGGCCATGGTCGGGTGACCGTCCTTGCCTCTCTGATGGTGTCGCCGGGCTCGTTGCCGCGGCGGTTCGTGTCAGCGGGTATCGGCGCGTAGGGTGCCACACATCCTTGAGATTTCGACAGCGCCATGCCTGAACTGGCCATAACGTGTCATCTGCTGGCACGGATCACGAGGCGTGGTGGGATGCGCCCATGCCGATTTACGGGCTTGGCGACCTGCGCCCGACAATTGACGAAACTGCCTACGTTCACCCCGACGCAGTGATCATCGGCGATGTTCGCATCGGCCCAGGGGCCAGCATCTGGCCTTGTGCTGTGCTGCGGGCGGACTCGGCGAGCATCACCGTCGGCGCAGATTCGTCAGTTCAGGACTCCGTGGTGATCCACACTCACACCGGCGGCCCCACCGTTGTCGGGGCGCGGGTGACCATCGGACACTGCGCGCACCTGGAAGGTTGCACGATCGGCGATGACGCGTTGATCGGTGTCAACAGCGCGGTGCTGCCGGGGGCTGCGGTGGGCAACGGTGCCGTGATCGGTGCCGGCGCTGTCGTCACTGCGGGTACGCATGTACCAGACCGGGCGATGGCTCTGGGTGTCCCGGCCAAGATCCGACCGGACGCGGCGGCCGAGGGAATGTTCGCCGCCAATGTTCAGGCATATCGCGAACATGCTGCGCGATATCGCGCTGAGCTGCGACGCCTGCCGGACCACTCATCATCGCAATAAGGGCTGCCGGCGGCGACTCAGATCCCGCTTCCTAAAACATCTCCTCGTTGCAACTGGTCGACCATTTGCTGCCACAACTGCGAGTTGCACGCCACGGTGATGGCACTACCGGCGGGACCACCATCGAGGTCCCCCACCTGTCCGCCAGCCTGGGCGACGATCAGCTCGCCTGCCGCGTGATCCCACGGCGCCAGCCCGCGTTCCCAATAGGCATCGATCAACCCCTGCGCCACCCAGCACAGGTCCACCGATGCGGCACCCATTCGCCGCAGATCGCGCACCCGCGATGCCATGTGCGCCACCGTCGAACCCTGCTCAGCTCGACGCGCAGGGTTGTACCCGAAGCCGGTGGCAACAAGCGCTTGTGACAACTCATCACACGCACCGACCTCGAGCAGATGCCTGCCGCTGGCATCGTCGACGAATGCAGCACCGTCGATGCGTGCATGCCAAGTGCTGCCCAGCAATGGCGCAGCAACGACCCCGACGATGCTGTGCCAGCGCATGGGATCGTCGGCATCGCGCATCTGCGCCGCCACCGATACCGCCCACACAGGCAACTCGTAGAGGTAATTGGTCGTGCCGTCGAGCGGGTCGATGACCCAACGGATGTTGCTGGTGCCGTCGGCACTGCCGTGCTCTTCGCCCAGAACAGCATCATCGGGCCGGAAAGTCGAGATGAGGGCGCGGATGTATTCCTCGCTCGCAATGTCCATCGCGGTGACAACATCAGTGGCAGTTGACTTCACATCAACTGCCAGGTTTGCCTTCGGTCGTTCGTCGACCAGCAGCCGACCCGCACCAGTTGCGCACTGCCAGGCAAGTGATGCGAGTTCATCCACGAGATTCGCGGGAATCAACTCAGTGTTCAGCACGACAGGCTCCGAGCCGTAGACGGATACGCTGCCGCAATGCTCGGCAACTACCGCACAATCTTGGCAGAGCGGCCGGCTCGGCTGTTCACAGTTGCCGGGTTCATCGCCCGCGTGCCGATGTCCATGGTGGGTTTGTCGATCATCCTGCTGGTGCAGAACCGCACGGGGTCCTATGCCCTCGGCGCCTCGGTCGCAGCCACGGCATCACTGTTCGGCGCGAGTGTGGCGCCACTGCTGTCGAAAGCGGCAGATCGACTCGGCCAAGCGCGACTGCTGCGCATCTCGTGTGCGGCACAGACGGTGGCGCTGTTGGGGATGCTGACCAGCATCACCGATCGTGTGACACCTGGGGCGTATGTGTGCGCGGCGCTCCTCGGCGGTTGCACCGCAAGCATCGGCTCGTTCGTTCGCGCGCGATGGTCAGCTTCCCTGCGCGAAAAATCGCTGCTGCAGACGGCCTTTGCCTGGGAATCAATCCTTGATGAGGGCATCTTCATCGTCGGACCGGTGATAGCGACTTTTGCATCGGCCAAGATCCACGACACCGCACCGTTCGCGGTGGCGCTCGCCTGCCTGCTGATCGGATGCATGTGGTTAGCCGGCCAACACGGCACCGAACCCATCCACACTCGCGAGCCCGCACCGTCGCATTCATCTCCAGGCAGCAAAGGCGGCTGGCCGGTGGCGACGCCAGGTATCGCGGGTGTCGTGTTGGGCGCGGTGTTCTTAGGAGCGATGTTCTCCGCAGCTGACATCTCGACTGTTGCATTCGCCATTGAGAAAGGACAGCGTGCGCTATCGGGGGTGATGCTGGGTCTGTGGGCTGGCGGTTCGCTCATCGGCGGCATCATCTACGGCAGCCGCCCTTCATCGAGCCGGCTGAACATCACTTATGCGCGAGCAGCGGGCCTGCTGGCCGCGTCACTGTTGCCGCTGCCGTTGGTCGCAACATTGGCCCCCGCTCCGCTGATCAGCACCGCACTGATGATGCTGGTCTCGGGCTTGTGCGTGGCACCGACGTTGACCAGCGCTTTCGCGCTGGTGGACCGGATGAGCGAGAGGTCCAGAGTCACTGAATCCCTGGCTTGGACCATGTCTGGCATCGGAATCGGAATCGCCGCGATGAGCACGATCATCGGCATCGTCATCGATCGCTATGGCGCCACCCGCGGCTTTTGGTTAGTGGCTGGGCTGAGTGTGCTCCATGCTGCGGCCAGCGCCTCGAATCTGCCGGCCAGCACTCGCCGATTGCGGAAGGCGGCGGATACGTACGCCAACAACAGCACACCCTCGACTGAGCCTGCCTGACAAACTGTTTGCCGCGAGAGCGTGCGGCTGCAAAGATACGGCGATGGCATCAACCACCGGCAATGACGGCCGCCCCAGCGGGCAGCTGGAACTGGTTGGGGTTGACACGCAAGCCAATCCGCACGCACTACTGTTGCGCAACATCAGGGGACAGCTGTCACGGTTGCCCTTGGACGATTCGACAGCAGATGCTCTACGCGAGGCAGTGAGGAACCGGACTGTGACTGACACTCCGCGATTGGTCGAGGTCTCCGACGAGACCTCTATCGGCCCGCGTGAGATCCAGGTGTTCATCCGCTCTGGAATGTCGGCCGAGGATGTTGCCGCAGAGCACAGAATCGACATCGAGAAGATCCGCCGGTACGAGACGCCTGTGCTGATGGAGCGCGAGCACATGGCGAACCGAGCCCGCACAACCGAGCTTCGCAAGCCGCACGGCCAGCGCACGTTGGAAGACGTGGTGACCGACCGCCTCACCGCGCGTGGCGATGACTTGGCCAGCCTTGAATGGGATTCATGGAAGCGAACTGACGGTCGCTGGACGATCGAGGCAACCTGGCTGGCCCTGGCTGCGCAAATCGGCGACGACCAAATGGCTTCAGCACGCTGGGTGTTCGACCCGGTCGGGCGAACCTTGGTGCCAGACGATGCTGCGGCACGCGCATTGATGGACGATGACTCTGGCAACATTCCGACGGCGCCAACGAAACGGGCTCGTAAATCAGGCGGCGACCCTTATGTCGAGAATGTTGCTGATGATCTGACAGCGGTGGTGCGAGCCACATCAACCGATGATTCTGACGGCGCCGAACCCGCATGGACTCCAGTCATCGTTGATGGCGAGGCTGGATCTGAAGACGTTGGTGCGGGTGCACCTGAAGTTTCGACACAACCTGTCGACGACGAGGACGACGAGGAGATTCCGGTCCCGACCGTCTCAAGCCGCACGCCGGTGGCAGCCGATGAGGTTGATTTGTTCGATGAAGACCAGCGAATCAACGATGAATTCGATGGAATCGACGAGCCCGCCGCGGTTGAGCCCGATCCCACACCAGCGCCCGCTGCCAAGACCAAGGCCAAGCGAGGCCGAGCGAGCGTGCCCAGCTGGGACGAGATCCTGCTTGGGACTCACGGCCCGGACAACCGCTGACTCGTACCACTGCATCCTGAACTAGCAGCAGCGGCTGGCTCGATGCTATGACCTCGCGGTGATGGCAGCGGATAGCGCAGAAGTGAACGCGATCGCCTGTTGAACAACTGTCGCACCATCGGCTTCGGTGCTCACCCGAATCGACAGATCATCGTTGCTGGCAGCTCCGGCAAATCCATGCTGTGCCTCGCAGGTCGGGTCGCCGCAATCCGCTGATTCAAGTTCCAGTCGGCTCACTGCGCCCCAGCCAATGGTGACCACCAATTCAGTCACAGGCTTGCTTGGCGAGTATCGGTCAGGCTCAATGACCCGGCGGGCAACGACGACAGTGTCCACGCGGCTCAAGCGCACCGCTTCAGTCGTTGACGTCGCATAAGGCCGTCGGCTGGTTTCATCGGGGCCGAACTCATCGATGTGCGCGACAAGTAGTCGCGTCGGAGTGATCAGCAAGACGGTCACATGGCGGCGGACATCTTCTGCGTC
>JBEHCB010000079.1:0-2589 GCA_041192885.1 Actinomycetota bacterium | reverse complement strand
CGGCAACTGCAACTGCTGCACCATCTGTTTGATCAGCGCCAACTGCTGGTAATCCTTCTCGCCGAAGTAGGCGACAGCCGGTTGCAGCGCAGTGATGAAGGCGCGCACCACGGTCAACATGCCGCGAAAGTGACCCGGCCGCGACGCTCCCTCATACAGATCACCGATCGCACCAGGGTCGGTATCGAACTCAGCCGGCCCGTTCGGGAATACATCGTCGACCGTCGGCGCCCACACCACATCGGCGCCAGCGCGCTGTGCGAGTTGCACATCCGATTCCAATGTGCGCGGATAGCGCTGCAAATCAGCATCGTCATTGAACTGCAGCGCATTCACATAAACAGTGACGATGACGACGCCGTCATCGCCGGCATCACGCCGCGCACGCTCGATCAGTGCCGCGTGCCCGCGATGCAACGCCCCCATGGTCATGACGACATAGCGGCGCGAAACATCGACTCCAGTCAATCGATCTTGCAGTTCTGCGCGGGAATGCACCAGCGTGCATTGGCTCATGCCTGACCCCGCACATCAGCCAGCACCTGCAACAGGGCCTCGGCTCTTTCAGCCGACAACAGGCCAGCTGCCAGAGCCCGATCAGCAGTGAGTCGAGCCATCGCGATGTATGCATCGCGCGACACCACACCGTGTGTGCCTATCGCCGACAGGTGCGCCGACACCGTGCCGGCGTCTCCGCGTGACACGGGACCGGTCAGCGCCGCGTCACCGCGCTCCAGAACGTTGTCCAAGGCCGCCCGCAAGATGGGTTCCATCAATGTTCGCGGCTGTTCGATGCCGGCATCGCGCAGCAAGTCCAAGACCTCAGCCACCAAGCTCACCAAGTGATTAGCGCCGTGGGCGATGGCCGCGTGATACGCGATTCGGGAATCCTCGGGCACCCACACGGGCTCGCCGCCCATCTCCACCACCAGTGCTTCAGCCACAGGTCGCAAAACTTCCGGTGCTGTCACCCCGAACGGGCAAGCGCTCAAACGCTGCAAGTCGACACTGGTGCCCGTGAATGTCATGACCGGGTGCAGTGCCAGGGGCAAACAACCCAAGGCGGTTGCAGGCGCCAGAACCCCAGCGCCATAAAGCCCAGCGAGGTGCACCACGAACTGTCCTGGCTGCCATACGCGCGCTCGGGCCAAACCTTCAACCAAACCTGGCAACACATCGTCAGGCACTGATAACAAGACCAAGTCCGCAGCTTCCACAACTTGATTCAGCGGCAGCAACTGCGCCTGCGGGATCAAACTTTCGGCACGCAACTTGCTGGTGTCAGACACCGCATATGCGGCGACCACAAGATGGCCGGCGCGCTGTAAAGCAGCGGCCACCGGACCGCCTGCGCGGCCAACGCCGACAACGCCGACCTTCAACCTGGATGTGACCGCGAGCGATGCGTGCTCGGACTGGGCTACCGGCTCACTCACGCGTCTAACTATTCCCCATAGCCGCCTGTGCCACGATGCGCGGTCATGAGCCCCGCCATCGCCGAACTGCGCGGTCTGCCACGTAATGGCGATGTGCTGGTGGGGCTCAGCGCAGCCGACAGATACGTGACCGATTGCGTAGCCGACTTGGGCCTTCTGCACCCCGGTGCGCACGGAATGCCGCGGCTGAGGCTGAGCATCCAGGACGACATCATCACTGCCGCCGAACCGGTGATCGGCCAGATGCACCGCGGGGTCGAGAAGTTGTTCGAATCCCGCGACTACCGCCAAGTGCTGCTCATGGTCGACCGCCACGACTGGCTCTCCCCTGTCGGCAGTGAAATCGGCGCCGCGATGTGCATGGAGTTCGCACTGGGCATCGAGGTCTCACGCCGCGCGCAGCTGTTGCGCATGGTCGCGGCAGAACTGAGTCGCATCGCTGCCCATGCGATGTTCATCTCGGAATTTCCGATGATCAGCGTGAGTGATGAAGTTGCGCAATCACAATCGTGGCAAGACTGTGTGACGCAATGGCGCGAACTTCGAAACAACATTCTGGATTCAGTTGCTTCGCTGACCGGCGCGCGAGTGCATGTGATGTGGAATGTGATCGGTGGTGTGCTCTCTGACGCTGACGAAATCTGGAGTGCGCACGCAGCGTCACTTATGAACATCGAAGAACTCTGTGAGCAGACGAATCAAATCGTGAATTCAGATGCCGTCGCGCAACGACTGCGCAGCGTTGGAGTCATCGACGAAAAGACCGTCCGTGAATTCGCAGTGACAGGACTCATTGGCCGGGCATCAGGTTTGGATATCGATGCTCGTCGACAGCCCGGCTACCTGCTGTATGACGAATTTTCTGGCCACCTTCCAACTTTTTTTAAATCCACAGCTTGTGCACATGCGCGTTTGGACTTGTTGATAAACGAAGCGCGCGCCACGGCGTCTTTGGCCGGCGCGTTGCTCCATGCACTGGCGCATACACCTGGGGAGATCAAAATCCAGCTGCCCAAAACCGTGCGGCTGCCGGAAGGCTCGGTGTATCGAGAAACCGAAAATGCCTTGGGAATAAACGGTTTTTGGCTGGTCTCGGCCGGTGACAAAATGCCGCATCGGCTGAAGATCCGATCCGCTTCATTCGCAACACTCA
>JBEHCB010000078.1:0-3897 GCA_041192885.1 Actinomycetota bacterium | reverse complement strand
CCGTACAAACCTTTCTCACTCACCTTGTAGACCGAGAAGGATCGGCGCAGCAACATCGCAGAGTTTGGACCACCGACGCTGACTGCGATGAAATGCCCAGGCTTAGTGATTTCAGGGATTCCTGGGGCGGTCATGCTGAGCAGGTAGTACGCGCCAACGCGGCGCATCGACACCACTTCGCCATCAACTTGAATAGCCATCATGCGCCCGCCATCGCCTCAGTGACTCGGCTCGGTGCTGCAGCACCGCCGCCTGCGAGCGACGCCAAGTGAGCGGCGTGCTCCTGAAGCGACCGTACTCCGACTCGACCCGCAATCAAAGCCTCGATACCCTGCACAGCAGCTGCCAGACCTTGCACGGTGGTGATCAACGGCACCCCGGCAAGAATGGAGGCCGTGCGAATCTCGTAACCGTCGCGTCGCGGCCCCAGGCCGTAAGGGGTGTTGACGACCAGGGCGACTTGTCCGCTGTGGATCAAGTCAACGGTCCGTGGCGCCGAGGAATCTGCGGATGACTCATGCTGTTTGCGCACCGCCTTGGCGTGAACGCCATGGCGGGCCAGGACTTCTGCGGTTCCGCTCGTCGCCCAGATCTCCAGCCCCAAGTCGGCCAGATGCTTGATCGGGAATATCGCCGCCCGCTTGTCCCGATCAGCAAGCGATACGAAAACTCCGCCCTTGGTCGGCAGCCCGACGGTGAACGCCGCTTGCGCCGATTTCGCGTAAGCCGCACCGAAGTCGTCGTCGATGCCCATGACTTCGCCAGTCGAGCGCATCTCTGGCCCGAGCACCGTGTCCACTCCGCCGAAACGGTTGAACGGCAACACCGCGTGCTTGACCGAGATCGGGCAATCCGCCGGCAGGTCAGCACCATCACCGGCGGCCATCAGCAGACCCGCCGCACGCAGACTGGCAATGCTCTCGCCTACAGCGATGCGCGCGGCGGCTTTCGCCAGCGCCACTCCCGTTGCTTTCGACACGAACGGTGCCGTGCGCGATGCGCGGGGGTTTGCTTCCAGGACATAGAGCACATCGCCGGCAAGGGCGAATTGGATGTTCAGCAGGCCCCGCACGCCGATGCCGCGGGCGATCGCGTCGGTGCTTCGGCGGATGCGCTCGATCTCTCCCCGACCCAGTGTTACTGGGGGCAGTGCACAGGCGGAATCGCCGGAGTGGATACCCGCTTCCTCGATGTGCTCCATGATTCCGCCGATGTACAAGTCTTGGCCGTCGAACAATGCGTCGACATCGATCTCGATGGCATCGTCGAGAAAACGATCGATCAGCACCGGGTGAGCCATCAGATCATCTCCGGCGTGCTTGCGAACATAGCCGCGCAGTTGGGTTGCGTCATAGACAATCTCCATACCGCGGCCACCGAGGACGAATGACGGCCGGACCAGCACCGGATACCCGATCTCCTCGGCGACTTTCACACAATCGTCCTCACTGATCGCGGTCCCCCATCGCGGCGCAGGCAACCCCGCTTCCCGCAGAACCGCACCGAAGTCGCCGCGGTCTTCTGCCGCATTGATCGCCTCGGGGCTGGTACCGAGCACCGGTACGCCGGCGTCTTTGAGCGCCTGCGCCAGCGACAGCGGCGTCTGCCCGCCGAGAGTGCAGATAACTCCAACAACCGGGCCTGCTGCTCGCTCAGCCGCCACAACTTCGAGCACATCCTCGACTGTCAACGGTTCGAAGTAGAGCCGGTCACTGGTGTCGTAGTCGGTGGACACCGTCTCCGGGTTGCAGTTCACCATCACCGTTTCAAAGCCGGCTTCGCGCAGAGTCAGCGCCGCGTGAACGCAGGAGTAGTCGAACTCGATTCCTTGGCCGATTCGGTTGGGGCCGCTGCCCAAAATGATCACCGCCGGCTTGGTTCGCGGCATCACTTCGGTTTCCTGGTCGTAACTTGAGTAGTGATAAGGCGTGCGCGCAGCGAACTCGGCAGCGCAGTTGTCGACGGTCTTGTACACCGGCCGCACATCGACCTCGTAGCGCAGGGCGCGCACATCGGCTTCGTCGATGCCGCGAAGTGCAGCAAGCTGCGTATCTGCGAAACCGTGGCGCTTCGCCGTTCGCAGCACCACATCGTCCAGCAACGGCGCCGTTCGCACATATTCAGCAACGTCGTTTATCAAAGCGATTTGGTCAACGAACCAGGGGTCGATGTTGCTGGCCTCGTGCACTTGCTCGACGGTTGCGCCAGCCCACAAGGCCTGCTGCACCTTCGTGATGCGGCCGTCAGTCGGAATCGCGAGCTCAGCCAAGAGTGCCTGCACATCCAGGGATGCTGGCTCTGAATTCCAGTGGAACATCATCCGTCGACGCTCCAGCGAGCGCATCGCCTTGTTTAGAGCTTCTGTGAAGTTTCGACCTATGGCCATCGCTTCGCCGACGCTCTTCATGGTCGTGGTCAGCACCGGATCAGCACCAGGGAACTTCTCAAATGCGAACCGAGGCACCTTGACGACGACGTAATCCAATGTCGGCTCGAACGAAGCCGGCGTCTCCCCCGTGATGTCGTTGGGGATCTCGTCGAGGGTGTAGCCCACGGCCAATTTGGCCGCGATTTTTGCGATGGGGAAACCGGTGGCTTTCGACGCCAAAGCCGACGAGCGGGAGACTCTCGGGTTCATCTCGATGACGATCATCCGACCGTCGTCGGGGTTGAGAGCGAACTGGATATTGCAGCCGCCCGTGTCGACGCCCACCTCGCGGATGATTGAGATGGCGACATCACGCATCCGCTGGTACTCGCGATCAGTCAAGGTCATGGCTGGCGCAACGGTGATCGAATCGCCCGTGTGCACGCCCATGGGGTCGAAGTTCTCGATCGAGCAGATGACGACGACATTGTCGGCGCGGTCGCGCATCAACTCCAGTTCGTATTCCTTCCACCCGATGATGGATTCCTCGAGGAGCACCTCAGTGGTGGGGCTGGCCTGCAAGCCCAGGCCGGCAATGCGCCGCAAGTCGTCCTCGTTGTACGCGATTCCACTGCCGGCTCCGCCCATGGTGAAGGAAGGGCGCACGACAACCGGATACTTCAAATCGTCAACTGCCGCGAAACAGTCATCCAGTGAGTGACAGATAACCGAGCGAGCGCTCTCCGCGCCGATGCTGTCGACGATAGCGCGGAATTTCTCGCGGTTCTCACCGCGTTCGATGGCATCGACATCAGCGCCGATCAATTCGACCTCGTACTTCTGCAGCACGCCGTTTCGATGGAGCGCCATTGCCGTGTTCAGAGCAGTCTGCCCGCCCAAAGTTGCCAACAAGGCATCCGGACGCTCACGCTCGATAATGCGTGCCACGACATCGGGCGTGATCGGCTCTACATAGGTGGCGTCGGCGAACTCTGGGTCGGTCATGATCGTGGCCGGGTTGCTGTTGACCAAGATGACGCGCAAACCTTCAGCCCGCAGGACCCGGCATGCCTGCGTGCCCGAGTAATCGAACTCGCATGCCTGGCCGATGACGATCGGCCCGGAGCCAATCACCATCACGCTCTTGATGTCGGTGCGGCGAGGCATCAGATCTCTCCCATCACAAGCTGGCGGAACTGCACGAACAGATTCGCTGCGTCATGTGGCCCGGCAGCAGCTTCCGGGTGGTACTGGACGCTGAACGCCCGCTTGTCCAAACAGCGAAGACCCTCGACGACCCCGTCGTTTACGCAAACATGGCTGACTTCGACGCGGCCGTACCGAGTTTCATTGACCTGATCCACTGGCGCGTCAACGGCAAACCCGTGATTGTGCGCCGAAATCGCAATCCGGCCGGTGCGACGGTCCTGCACCGGCACATTGATCCCCCTGTGGCCGAATCGCAATTTGTAAGTACCGAAACCCAAAGCGCGGCCGAGGATCTGGTTGCCGAAGCAGATACCGAAGAA
>JBEHCB010000077.1:0-2553 GCA_041192885.1 Actinomycetota bacterium | reverse complement strand
GCAAACAACTGCTGTTCATGGGCAGTGAATTCGGCCAATGGCGCGAATGGTCGGAGGAATCCGGCTTGGACTGGTGGCTGACAGACCACGAAGATCATCGCGGGATCCAGAGGTGCGTCCGCGACATGAATGCGGTCTATCAATCAACGCCGGCTCTGTGGGAGCACGACAACGATCCTGCAGGTTTCGAGTGGATCGTCTCCGATGCCGCGGCAGACAACACGATCGCCTTCCTGCGCAACGACTCACAAGGCGGGCAACTCGCCGTGGTGTGCAACTTCTCGCCTGTGGTGCGCGACAACTGGCGCCTGGCGCTGCCGACGACCGGCACTTGGCAAGAAGTCCTCAACACTGACTCATCGCTTTACGGTGGCGGCACGAATGTCGGCAACTACGGCGCGATCACTGCTGAGCCGACTGAGCATCTCGGTCGGCCAGCATCGGCGACGATCACAGTCCCACCCTTGGCAACTGTGTGGTTTCGCAAAGCCTGACTTGAGCGACCAGCGCAAGTCAGGCGCTGGTCGGCGGTTTAGAACAACGCGCTTGCAAGCGCTTGGCGAGCTGGCAACACCGACGGCTCTTCGTCGCCGACGATCTCGAACATTTCCAACAAGTGCACTCGGGCGCGATTGCGGTCGTCACCGGAACTTGATCGGACTAGCGCCAGCATCACTGCAAACGCCTCGGGGTAGCGACCATTCAGCACGAGCGCATCTGCCGCGTCGAACTGCTTCTGCACATCCGCAGGGTCGGTCACGGCAGCGGCCACAAGCGCATCCGCATCAGCATCACCCAAGCGCTTGAGTAGGCCGACAAGCACCAATCCCAGTTTGGCGTCGCGATCTGCCGGAGCTGAAGCCAACACCGATTCATATGCCGCCGCGGCTGCGTCCCAATCGCCGGCGTCGATTGCGTTCATCGCTGCTTCAAACCGCGGGTCACCGGCGGGCTCCGATGGTTCTGCTTCAGCATCCACTGTCGACGGCTCCTCCCCGAAGGGGGCACAGGCGACGCCGAGCTTGCGCGCCTGTTCCAACACCGCTGCGAAGACTTGCTTCACCTGGGTCTCAGGAACGGCGCCGGTGAACAGCGGCATTACCTGACCCGAGATCACGGCGAACACCGCAGGGATGGATTGCACTCGGAATGCCTGCGCCACTGCCGGGTTCGCATCGACATCGACCTTCGCAAGATAGATCGCACCGTTCAGGCTCTCAGTCACCCGCTCCAGGATCGGCGATAGCGTCTTGCACGGCTGGCACCAAGTGGCCCATAGGTCGACGACAACAACATTGGTCATCGACCGCTGCAGCACATCGACCTCGAATGTGGCATCGGTAACGTCAATCACCGCAGACGGCAAGCCGGCAGCTGCTCGCGCCGCGGCTTGTTCGGCTGCAGCATTTGCTGCGGCCAGCGAGCCGAGATCGATCGCGCCGCGCAGATTTAGTCCGCCGGCGCCGGGGAACTGAGCCTGTCTCACGGGCGCTGCCTCACAACCTCGCCGGTTCGCGGTAAACGCCGAACTTCGTGCGCATCACATCGCAGATCTCGCCCAGAGTTGCCTCAGCACGACAGGCCTCCAGCACCGCCGGAATGACATTCTCATCGGAGGCGATAACCGAGCGCAGCCGCTCGAGTGTCGAGGTCACGACCGCCTCGTCGCGGGCGGCTTTGCGCTGCTGCAGAGACGCAACTTGATTCTCTTGAACCTCGTTCGAGATGCGGAGAATCTCCAACGGCGCATCGACAGCGTCGTTGTATCCATTCACGCCGACGATGATCCGCTGACCCGACTCGATTGCCTGCTGCTGCGCGAATGCCGAGTCAGCGATGTTCGAGACGAAGTACCCATCGTCGATTCCCCGCAGAACTCCACGAAGCATCGAGCCGTCACCGAGGGAATCGATATGAGCGAAAATCTCCTCAGCCTGCTGCTCGATGCGATCGGTCACCGCCTCGACATACCAAGAGCCGCCAAGCGGATCGCTGACATCGGCCGCACCAGTCTCCTCCAAAATCACTTGCTGCGTGCGCAATGCGATCTGGGCTGCGCGATCGGTTGGCAAAGCCAGCACCTCGTCCAGCGCGTTCGTGTGCAGCGAATTGGTGCCGCCGAGCACTGCCGCCAACGCTTCGATGGCGGTGCGCACCACATTGTTGTCGGGCTGCTGCGCCGTAAGCGAGACGCCCGCAGTTTGGGTGTGGAAACGCAACCACTGCGAGCGCGGGTTGGTGGCGCCGTAACGATCACGCATCCACCGCGCCCAAATCCGACGGGCGGCGCGGAACTTTCCAATCTCTTCGAAGAAGTCGACATGTGCATCGAAGAAGAAGGACAACGCATACGCCGCTTGGTCGATGGTCAAGCCATGCTGCAGCCCTAGTTCGATGTACGCGAAACCATCAGCGAGGGTGTACGCGAGCTCTTGTGCGGCATTCGCCCCTGCTTCGCGGATGTGGTACCCGGAGACGGACAAAGGCTTGTACTTCGGAGTGTTCTGAGCGCACCACTGCATTAAGTCGCCGATGAGGCGCAAGTGCGGCTCT
>JBEHCB010000076.1:0-2670 GCA_041192885.1 Actinomycetota bacterium | reverse complement strand
CAACGAGACACTCGTCCGCACTCGTGGACTGCCAGCGGCGTGTGGGGCGCGTACCTGCTGGGGTTGGTCTTCGGCCTGGGTTGGTCGCCGTGCGTCGGGCCGACGCTTGCTGCGGTCAACGCCATGGCATTCGCACAAGGCAGCGCGGCACGCGGCGCGTTTCTCGCGTTTGTCTATTGCCTGGGTTTGGGGATTCCGTTCCTGGTCATCGCTTTGGCTGGCGATGCGTTGTCGTCGCAGCTGGCGTGGCTGCGCAAGAACGCCAAGTGGATTGCCCGCGTGGGCGGTGCCGCACTTGTTGCCGTCGGTGTGATGTTGGTCTTGGGCACCTGGGGTGATTGGGTTGTGTCAGTGCAAGCCTGGCTGGCGGATCACTTGCCTGAGTGGAACCTGCCATGGTGATGATGCAGTCGCTGGTGACATGGGCGCGTTGGTCGTGGCGGACATTGACCAGCATGCGCACTGCCTTGGTGCTGTTGATGCTGTTGGCAATCGCGGCCGTGCCAGGTTCGGTGTTCCCACAGCGGGGGATTGACGATCTTCGCGTCGCCAATTACATCGACAGCCACGGTGCAGCGGCGAAGATCTTGGATGCGCTGGGCTTTTTCGAGGTTTACACCTCCGTCTGGTTCGCCGCCATTTACCTGCTCCTGCTGGTGTCGTTGGTGGGTTGCGTGGTGCCGCGCGCTCTGGAACACGGCCGCGCGATGCGGGCACAACCACCGGCGGCACCTCGGCACTTGGACCGCTTGGAACAGCATCAAGTAGTCGCTCATCCGTCAGCAGATGTCTTCGACTCTGCGAAGGCGCATTTGCGCAGCCGTCGTTTCCGCATCAGAACCGACGAGAACCGCGAGTGGGTGTCGGCTGAGAAGGGATTCATCCGCGAGACGGGGAACCTGGTGTTCCACTTCGCGCTGATCGCGCTCGTCGTTGCGATTGCCGTGGGCAAGACAACCGGCTCGCAGGGTCGGATGGTCTTGGTCGAAGGGCAAGGCTTCACTAATCAGTTGGCGCAGTACGACGATTTTCGCTCGGGCGTGCTGTTCGACCGGTCGCACTTACGTCCCTTCGCGTTGAAGTTGGCTGACTTCGATGTGGCGTTTCAGCGAAGCGGACCAGAGCGGGGAGCGCCATCGCGTTTCGATGCACATGTGATCGTGCGTGAGCGATTCGGTGCCGCTGACCAGAAGACCACGATCAGGGTCAATCACCCGTTGACGATCGCAGGTTCGACCGTGTTTCTCACTAGTCATGGGTACGCACCGCATTTCACGGTGCGTGATGCGGCCGGTGCGGTCGTCTGGTCTGGCTCCGCGGTGTTCGCCCCCGAAGGCGCGAACTTGTTGAGCCGGGGTGTCGTCAAAGCGCCTGATGCAAAGCCGCAGTTGGGTTTCCAAGCCATATTCGCCCCGTCAGGGATGGTGGACCGGCAAAAGGGATTGGTGTCGACTTTCCCGGACGCCGATGCGCCGCTGGTGTTCATGGGTGCGTTCAGCGGCGACCTGGGGATGGACACGGGCCTTCCGCAGAATGTCTTCGCCTTGGATGTTTCCAAGATGAAGCGGCTCGGGATCGAGCCGCTGCGAATCGGCGATGTGTGGACGCTGCCCGATAAGGCGGGAAGCATCTCGTTCGACCGGGTCGATCGCTGGGCGGCATTCGTGGTTTCTACTGACCGCACTGAAATCTGGGTTTTGATCGCGGCGTTGATGGCGGTGACTGGCCTCATCTTGTCGTTGCTGGTGCCGCGGCGACGGGTGTTCCTGCGCATCGATGAGGGCCGGGTGACTCTCGGCGGGCTGCACAAGAGCGGCGCGGATACGCTCGCCCGAGACCTGGACTCGTTGGCCGCCGCAGTGACGGCGCCATCGGCCGCCGATGACAACCGCGAGGAACAGCAGTGACGGATCAACAACTCAGTGAGCTGTCGTTGTATTTCACCGCGGCGTCGCTGCTGACTGTCACTTTGGCATTCGGTTTCTTCAGCGCCGCATTCACCGGCAGCCGCAGCACCGATCGTGACACTAAACGCACTGGGACTTGGGCAAATATCGGTGTGGCTTTGACCTGGTTGCAGGCGCTGCTGCTCACTGGCGCAGTGATCACCCGCGGTCTGGCGAATCACCGTTGGCCGCTGGGCAACATGTATGAGTTCGCAGTTTTCGGGGCGTGGGCTGTGAGCGTCGGCTTCGTGATCCTCAACGCGAAAGCCGATGTCCGCTGGCTCGGTGTGCTGATGTCCGGCTTCGTATTGGTCGATTTGGGCGCGGCGATCGTGATGTTTATCGACAAGGCGGGGCAGACGGCGCCGTTGGTTCCAGCCTTGCGTTCGTATTGGCTGGCTATCCATGTCACCGCCGCGGTGTTGTCGACAGCAGGTTTCACATTGGCGGCTGGTGCGTCGATTGCATACCTGGTGGCCGAGCGCGCCGAGCGCGATCGAGCTGCTGGCAAGCCTGCTAAAGGCTTCGCCCAATGGGCATCGAGCCGACTGCCGTCGCAATCGGCGCTGGATGCACTCGCATACCGCGTGCATGCACTGCTGTTCCCACTATGGACTTTCGCCGTCATCGCCGGCGCCATTTGGGCCCGGCAAGCGTGGGATCGTTATTGGGGCTGGGATCCGAAGGAGACCTGGTCCTTCGTGATTTGGGTGATGTACGCGGC
>JBEHCB010000075.1:0-4135 GCA_041192885.1 Actinomycetota bacterium | reverse complement strand
TTCAGTTCCACGCGTGCGGTCGCACATTGCTGGGCGACGGCGGCATGTTTGCGTACGCGCCATCCACACCCATTGGGCAACGTGCTCGCAGGTTCGTCAAATCAGCTGCTGCTCACAGCGTGGTGCTGCCCTCTCAGTCGCAGGCGGATTTCAATCGGCGCACGCGTGTGACCGTCCTCGATCGCGATGACGCGGTGTATCTCAAAGCAGAAATCCCATTGAATGACGATGAAATCTGGTTGCGACGGGTCTACTACTCCCGACAGCACGGTTTCCTGTTGATCGAGGATCAACTCCGTGGCGGCGGGAGCCAGCTGTGGCAACTGCCGCGCGACTCCCGGTTTGTGATCGACGGCCCCCGCATCATTGAAGAGTCTGCGACCAACGGATGTGCGCTCAGCCTCGTGTGGGTTGCGGGTGCGCGACCCAATGTCGTTTACGGTGCATCAGGGATGGGTTGGATGAGCGAGGTATTCGGTGCTCTGACCCCGCGGCCGACTGCGATCGCCACCGTTGCCGAAGGTCGCCCGGCGGCAATCTTGATTGCAGCCACTCCAGTTGCAGACGGCGCTGAATTTCGCTCAATCACTGCTTTAGGTGGCCATCGGTATGCCGTCTCTGGCGATGGCGAGGTGACAGTTGACTTCAACGTGGTCGAGTAGTGCTGACGAGTGCGCAAAGGCAGGCGTGGCGAGCCGACCGCTTTGCTTGCGCTGCGGTCAGGATTGCTGCTGCGCGTGCCAGGCCCAGACGTCGTAATCATCCAAGTGAATGTCTCGGATGCCATGAGCGTGCAGTGCGGCGGTGATCTGCGCCCGGTGCTCCGCAGCGTGGTAAGCCGCCTGGGACAAGATGACTGACCGCGGTGCTTGTCGAGGGGCGCCGTTGTCATCAGTCCAGTGGACGCTTGCGTCTGGTTGCTCCGTGGCGTCGATGAGGGATTGGTTCATCGGTTGCAGGGCATCACGCAACGCAAGAACATCCCCCGACGTCTTCGCCTCGGGGAAGCCCTGCCACTGTGCGCCAAACAGCAGGTACCGGTACCACTCGACTCCCTCAAGGATGTGCGACGCGGCTCGACCGACAGACCATGCTGAGTCGCCATTAGTCAGCGTCAGCACCGCCGAATCCATTTTCGCCAGCTCGGTAAGGAAGCAGTGGTCGGCCCAGGCCATGTGCTCAAGCGATGTCTTGATGCTGACCATCAGCGACCTGCTGCTTTGGAGATGAGGGATCGAACCGCGCTCTGTGTGGTCTTGTTCCAGACGCATATCGCGAACACCGTGGGCCACATGGCGCCATCATCCAAGGTTGCTTGGTCGCTGAATCCCAGAGTCAGATAGCGGGTCTTGAACTTTGAGGCCGGTTGGACAAAACACACCACCTTGCCATCCAGAGAATAGGCAGGCATGCCGTACCAAAGTCTGGGTGCGAGGTTTGGCGCGGTTTTGCCAATGAGCTCATGGATGCTTGCAGCCAGTGCGCGATCTGGCTCTGGCAGAGCCGCAATCTTGGCCTGAACATCGGCTGCATCTGCGGCTGCACCCGATGAGCCACGCCGCTTCGTCGCTGCTCTTGCTTCGGCTGCGCGCTCGCGCATGGCTGCCTTTTCCGCCGCGGAAAAGCTTGCTGCTTTCGGCTTGGCCTGTGCGCGGGCGGCACCTGCGGCGCTCGCGGATGCTTGGGGCGACTTGCCCCGTGCCACTGAGTTCTTCTTCGCGGCTGGCTTTCGTGGTGTTGTCATGTTCGGCCCTTCAGCCTCGTTTGCATCTTTCTGAGCAGTACTTGACGCTGTCCCAATCGCGTGCCCACTTTTTACGCCACTCAAATGGCAATGCGCATCTGGCGCAGACTTTTGGCGGGTGCCCGTTCTTGGTTCTTGCTTCGCGCGTTGGCACCAGATGATCATACGAATGCGCTCTTGAGATGACCTACAAGCCCGGAAATTGACCTCTAACCACTGCACCACTAGCCTGACGGGACGTTCGGGGGCGGGGTTGCACCCGTTGTCCCGAGTGAAGTCGGGGGAGGCTGGTTTTCATGCACGCTGCTGCACTTCGCGTGATCAAGTGTCGTCGCGGCCGCAGGCTGCGGGTGGCCCTGGCCGCTATGGCATTGATCATGGGCGGCGGCATCACCGCCTACTCCGCTGTTCTGGGATCGCCTGAGTACCGGTTGGGCATCGCAGCCGCGAACACATTCGCCAAGTCCGGTTACAACGTCACACTGTCGACGCAGGTCTCGCCTGGGTACATGGCGGCCGTCGCACAGGGCACTGATTTCGCGTCGCTGGGCCTGCCGGGTATCCAGAACCCTGTCACGGCCGCCCGAGCCATCAGCAGTGTGTCGATCACGATGGCTCGCGGCACCAACGACGTGCTGAATCCGAATGCACGCTTTGCAATCGCTTACGGAAAATCTACGGTGTTGGACATGCGGATCGTCAAGCGAACCGCGTACTTGCGCATCAATCCCGCGGCCCTTGCAAACGAACGCCCGATAGTTCTGCCCAAGGGTGCGATAAAGGCGATGGGCCAGCAACTGCGGGCCAGCGTCGCCAAGGCCAACAAGGCGAAGGGCATCAGTCCGGCCACCAAGGCGTTCAATTCCAGGGCGCTGGATTTGTACGACGGCAGCACGGTGGCAATGAACTTTGCCTCGAACACAGCTGCAGGGCGTAAGTGGAATCGCCTAGTTCGACCTGCGACAAATCCACAATTGCAACCCGTGCAGCAGGCGACGGCGACACTGATGCAAGCCCTACGTGAAAACCTTGCGGGGAACACGACTGTCGTGGACCTGGACGACGACGCAATCGGCGACAAGATGTCGGTCAGCGTTGATGTTCCCGGGTTGCTGACGGCAATGAAGCCGCAGCTATTGGAGCTTGCCCATCAGCAGGCGATCGCTGCAGGGCAGGAATGGGATGGCGACGCAGAGGCACTTGATTTCGATCAATCCATCAGCGAGTTCCCGACGCCCTTGACCGCCGATGTGTGGATTTCCGGCGACTACATCAAGCAACTGGAATTTGATCTGTCGCAGTTGAACAGCCCGCCAGATGCCGAAAGCCTGCCGGCGAAGGGCCTGGTGTTGCGAATGATATTCAACCGCGGCGTCGTCACTGCCCCAACCAAGATCGTCCGAATGTCGGCCGCAGAATCGAGCATCGCGATGAACAAAATGGGGGCGTCGGCGTTCGGGTTCCTGGCCGCGGCCAACTCTGGAGTTCCGCTGCCAGTTCGCCGGCCAGGCACCGACGGGTCGTTGGTGATGCCTTCAATGTCAGAACTTGCTGATCACACTGCAGCCCGGGCCCTGGTGTGGCAGGGGGCAATGATGGGTTTCATCGCCCCCTAGCCACGTTCCATACTTCAGTTACAGAATGATGGAGCAGAGCCGCCAGACGTTTGGCAAATCCACTCCCGCATGGCGGAGTTTTCGGCTTCCAAAGTTTGAACCCGATTTGCCAAAGACACCAGGTTCGTCGTCACGTCAGCTAGGTTGGATTGAACCTGCTGTATGTCGGTGTCGGTGGCGAGCGTGTCGAAGAGGCTTTGGAAGTCAGCGCCCCCCTGCCAATTCGGCACAGTGTCAGCGTTCGAATCCAGTGCGGCGGCCATGTTTGCTTCGAAGGTTTGCTCTGCGAACAGTGCGGTCCGGGTTGAAATCTTCTGCAACCCGTCACACAAGTTCCGTCGACCCGCGGAGTTCAATCCGACAGACAACCCGCTGTTCGCGCTCTCACAGTTGAGACTTCCAACGCCGATATCGTCCGCGACAGCCTCCGCTAGAGCGCCAAGGGCATCGACTTCAGACGCTACATCTGCGCGGAAGGTGTTCATGTCGGTGTCGGTGGTGAGGGTGTCGAAGAGGCTTTGGAAGTCGTTGCCTCGGAACCAGGTGGGGTTGGTGTCGGGGTCGGCGTCAAGTGCGGCGACGAGGTTGTCTTCGAGGACGCGCTCGGCTTTGGTGGCGGTTTTGCGGGAGAGCTCGGTCAGGCCCCAGCAGAAGTCCATCCGCGACCAGGTGCCCAGGCCGCCGCCCCACCAGCCGTTGCACTGGGGGTAATCGTCGCCGGCGGTCATGCCGGCATCGGCCACGATGCGGCCGATGCTGTCGAACTCCATCATCG
>JBEHCB010000074.1:0-4546 GCA_041192885.1 Actinomycetota bacterium | reverse complement strand
CACCAACGATGACACCATTGTCGTTGTACTGGACGGCCTGATCGGGGCCAGCATCCCCGGACGCCGGGACCGACTCCCACGCCGAACCCGTCCAGATGAACAGGTTGTTGAGCGTGGTGTCGAAGACCATCATGCCTGCGTCCTTCGTGGTGAAGGAGATGGCGAGACGGCCAGTGGTGGTCAGCCGAGGAACGCTGAACCCGTCGCCGCTCGCGGCCGACGTGGTCTGACTCGGGTTGAAGATGTTGGCTTGGGCACTCATGTTAGATTCGGACGGCTACGGTTGGTTCGCGGAAGTTAATCCACTCGGAAAGGGGGTTGAAGGCGATGGCAGCGTCGATGGTTCCGACGAACGTGCCGGTACCCACGATTCGGGCAATCATGAATTCGGAAGCACCGATCAGCATATCCTGCGTGTCGATGTAGGTGGCTTTGGTGCCGCCAGCCTCGACGCCTGCGCCAATCGCAAGAGTGGGGACGAAGGAGTCGGCATAGATGACTCCATCGACCGGCAGATTGGTCGCACCCGGCACATCCGGGGTGTTGAACGACAGCGTCATCGAAGCAGAACCCAGAGGTCCGTTGACTGACGACGAAGTGACCACCGTGATGTACCGCAGGATGGCACTCTCAGGGAACACGAACTTGGCGGAGTTCGTGAGCGACAGGTTGTTCACGTTCAAGGAGAGGTTGAAGAACCTCGGCTTGGGCGTGACAGAGAAAGGGGCTTTGAGTTGTGCCATGTCGAAGGCACTCCGGGCTGAAGGCCGATTCCTCCAGCCCGGAGTGAATGGTGGTATTAGAGGATGATCTTGTAGCCGTGCAAGGCCAACGTGATGTTGTTGGTCGCGGCAGTCAGGTTCGTGAACGTGAAGAGCAGGTTGCTCTGCGGTTCAAAGATGATGCCGCGCTTCTCAAGGAACTGCCGGAAGGCGTTCCCGCAGAGGATGCGCTGCGGCACCGGGGCGCTCATCAGATCCCGGCCCGTGGTCTGGTCGCGGATGCTGACCGTGAACGAGTTGGGGTAGTTGAGGCTCTGCTCGGTGGTGACGACGTTCTCGCCACCAGTGCCAAAGATCCCCATCAGTTCAAAGCGGCTGTCCGCCTGCATGATGAGGGTCGAGGAACTGGTCGCGCCAACAGCAGCACCCAGCGTGGCGGTGACGACGTAGACGAAGGGGAGGGAATTCGTGTTGTCCATGATGTGAAAAGGGCCTGCCGCCTATCACGGCAGGCAGGCCCAAGTGGGGTTGCCGTTGGTTTACTGCGACGGGCGGATGACGTAGCCGTCGAAGATCAGGCCCAGTTCAACCGCCGGGGTCTGGGTGCCGTTGGCGGTATCCAGAGCGGTGTTGGTGAAGTTGGGCGTGTTCCCATTCGGGAAGTTGATGGCAGCCTGAATCTGGATTTCAGGCTCGATGATCTGGATCGGATCGATGTTGTACACGCTGGTGCCACGGCTGTCGGCGCGAGCGGACCAGTTGGTGCCAGAGACCTGCGTCTCCGCAGCGTTGCCGGTGCGGGACGAGGCGAGGCTCTGGATGTCGATGCCAAAGCCCGGAGGGCATTGCACGAACGGACGAGCGATCTGATAGTACAATTTCTGGGCGAACTTGATCTCAAGCACACCCAAGTTCAGCACAGTCTGCAACTGCTCCATCGCGCTGTTGGTCAAGGCCGTGTAGCCGCGATAGGTGAAGTTGGTGCCGGTGGTGAATCCCTGACGGGACTGGCAAACGAAGTTCGCGTAGGTGCGGATCTGGGTCAGAGCGAAGTACTCCTGACCAAAAGACGCATTCTTGACGAGGTTCGTCTGTTCCAAGGTCTTGAACAGGGTCGCACCAGCGCCCGGATCGGTAGCACCAATCGGGTTGCTGAAGAACGACACGCTGTTCGTGCCAGCGGCGGCGAGGCGGACGAAGTCATACTTCTGGCCGCGCACCACCTGATAGCGGCTGAAATCGGCAGAGCCGAACCGCTTCTGAAGTGAATCGATGATTTCGGGAGTCATTGTGTGAGTTCCTTGTGGTTTAGGTGGTGCGGCTTACTGCACAGGGCGCAGGAGCAGACCGTCGAAGATCACACCGACCTTGAGCGGGTTGGTGGTGTCGTTGACGACGTTGGTGGCGAGGACCGGCACCGCGCCGGACGGGAAGTCCAGCGTGACCGTGAACTGCTGCTCGGCCTCGATGAGGATGTTGGGGTCCACGAAGTAGACGTTGTTCCGCATCTTGGTCTGGGTGATCCACGGCAGACCGACGACATCGGCGGCACCAGCGGCAGGCACCGGGGCGGCGCTGATCTGGTTGACGTAGCTGTTGTCGTAGTCCAGCGGGGAGCCCGGAGGCGGCGCGTACTGGAACGGCTTCAGGATGGTGGCGAAGGGCCGCGCACCGACAGCGAAGTTCAACACACCAGCCTGCACGAAGCCGCCGAGGAAATCGGAAGCCAGAGCGCGGGTGTCGAGGGTCGCCTGATTGGCGCGGGTGAACCCGTCCACATCGTTGTTGGCGATCTGGATGTCGGTGCTGATGCTCTTCAACTGGAAGTGCGTCTGACCGAACGAGCCAGCCTTGGGCAGGTTGGTGTCCTGCAGCGTCACGCCAGTCTGACCGGCGACCTGACCAAAGAAGGTCAGGGTCGAAGCACCGGCGGACGGGTAGGTGACGTAGCTGTACCACTGCCACCGGATGGCTTGCCACCTCGTGTAGTCGATGACGCCAAACCGCTGACTGGCGGCGGAGATGATGGATTCAGATTGGAAACCCATGATGATTGATTGGTTGGATGTTGATTACCGGCCCCAAGCGTCCGACGGGAACGCACTGGAATTGGCGAGAGCGCCGTTCATCGGGCGCACGTTGCTGAACTGGTTGATGGCCGAGTAGCCGGGGGTGCCGTTCAGAGCAGACATCGGGGTGTAGTCGAGGTACTCGGAGAAGCCGAGGGCCGCCTTGGTGGTGGCCGGGGCGTAGCCCTTGATGCCTTCCACGATGCCATTGATCAGACCGCCGAACACCATACCGCGAGCGAGGCTCGGGTTGAACTTGCGGGTCAGGATCGCGCCAACGACGGGGATGCCGACGGCGTAAGCGATCTTGGCGATCTTGGCGTTCTCGCCAGCAGGCATCGGCAGCAGGGAGGTGCCGTCGGCCTTGGTGCGGGAGAGGATGAAGTTGGTCAGCACGGTCGCGGCAACGCCACCACCGGCCACGGTCAGGTTCTCCTTGGAGAACACGCCCTTGACCTGCGAGAGGATGTTGCCAGCGCCGAGACGCATACCACCGCCACGGCGGCGGCGGGGATTGGCGCGGATGGTGATGGAGCGACCCCGCTTCAGGCTCACCATGCGGCGAGACGAACGGCGGCTGCGACGAGCAACCGAGGTCCGACGCCGACGGGAAGTCCGACGAGCGGTGGTGCGCCGAGTCGAACGGCGGCGACGAGTGGTGCGACGAGCAGTCGCCCGACGAGCGGAGCGACGCGCCTTCTTGCGGCGGCGGCGAGCATTCAGAAGCATAAGAGACTTCATTCTGTTGTTGTGGTTTTAGTTGGCGATGAGACTTGGGGTCAATTGAATTGTGAACCGGGTCTCATCGACCGGCTCGCAAAGGAGGAACGTCGGCCACATAAGTGATGCCGCGCACGGCATTCACATTATTGATTTCAAGCAGGAACGCATCCTGCGTGCGACCGACGGCATTCAGTGTAAGCGCGGCGACATCGCGGCGCTGTCTCCAACTGAGTGCAGGAAAGTATCCGGTGAACCCGGCGGCATTGAGTTCCGATTGTCGAATGGGAAGGATCATTTGCGGCGGGGAGCGTTGGCGATGAAGTAGAAGTAGGCGAACGCAAGAGCGGCAGCCGGGATCAAATACTTCGACAGGTTGGCGACCGTGGACACGCCACTGGTCACACCGGAGACGATGTCTGTGGTGGTGCCGATGGGCTTGGCGAGCGAGCCCAGCCCGTAGTAGAGCGCATCGAAGAACCCGTTGGCCTTCGCGTAATCGCGGAAGCGGGTGTCGAAGCTGCGAGCGTCGAGCGGCGAAGCACCGATGCCCTGCTGCTGCCACGCATTGATGAAGCGGCGATTGGCCTCGTCGAGACCGTACTTGGCCTTGAGCGACCCGTGCCACGTCAGCCAGTCATTGGAGGTCCACCAAGTGTCCGGTCCCCAGTTGTCATAGTCGGGGGTTGCGTCCGCGTTGGTGGGGTTGTTGACCGGAGGCCAACCACCGGCAGGCGCGTCACCAAAGGGAGTCAGCGGAGTGACGACGCGACGGAAGCCCAACGTCGAGGTCGCACCTCGGGAACCTGCACCCATCTCGATCAACGGAGAATTCATTCGCTCTTCCTCTTCGTGAAGATGTACTGCACCGCCAGCGTGCCAGCGACCCCGACCAGAATCCAGAAGCAGGGATTGCGGAAGGTTTCGCCACCGAACCGGCAGTGAGCCAGATCGATGTCGGTCTTGGTGGTCGGCGTGGGATCCTCTGCGAAATCTTCCATGCCGGTATCAGCGTTGAAGACTTTGCTCATATCA
>JBEHCB010000073.1:0-3926 GCA_041192885.1 Actinomycetota bacterium | reverse complement strand
CCGCTGCAATCCGCGGGTGTTCGGCACCAGCATCGGCAGTCGTCGCTTACCGAGCACATCTGCCAAGCCCGCCGCCACCTCGTCGGCATCAGCCAACTGCGGAACTCGTTGGGGATGCACGAAGCTGGTCGCTTCCACCGCTGGCAAGCCAGCGTCAAGCAAGCGCTTGATGAACTCGACCTTTACCGCCGCCGGCACGAGCGCCTGCTCGTTCTGCAAGCCGTCGCGCGGGCCCACCTCGTAAATAGTGATCGAACTGGGCAGGGACGAATCGGCGACTGCAGGCGTGTAATCGCTCGGCGAAGTGAACGCGGGCCCGCTCATGAATGCGGCTCCACAACCACCAGGACATCGCGTAACTTCACATGTGCACCAACATCACAAGCGATCTTCGACACTACGCCAGCATGCGGAGCTGTGAGCGCATGCTCCATTTTCATCGCCTCCACGCTGAGCAGGTGTGCACCTGCGTCAACGCTATCCCCCACGCTGACATTCAGCCTCACAACCGTGCCCGGCATCGGGCTGCGGACGACTGAATCCGCTGATCCTGCGGGACCGGCCCCACGCAATGCCTTCGGCGGGTCGAAGACCCAGGTGATGCCGTCTAAGCGCAGCCACCAGTGCATGCCGTCGGGGTCGGCGATCTGAGCCATGTCCCATACGACATCGGCACCGTCGATTCGAGCCGAACACCGATGCCCATGCACTTGCACCCGCGACACGAGATGCGCGGACTCGGCGCCCGCCACAGTGACATCAACTCTGCATTCATCGGTGTCGGCTTCGGGCTGTTGCTTCACCATGGCGATCACATCTGCGCCGTTAATGTGGCCGCGCCAAACCGCCGCCCGCGGATCGGACAGGCGCCACGAGTCGGCGGCGCGCCATGCAGCACTCACCGGCGTGCGGCTAGCTGCTTGCCGCGCACTCTCACCGCGACCGACAGCCCAGGCTACGACTGCTAGTGGCTCAACACTTCTTGATGCACGCCCTGGCGCGAACCTCTCGATGAACCGCGTATCCATCAGACCCGACCGGACTTCATCAGCATTCAACAGATCGACCAAGAAGCCGATGTTCGTGACCACACCGAATGCGGAAGTCCGCCGCAGGGTTTCAACGAGCGCTTCACGGGCCTCGTCGCGAGTGGTTCCGCTGGTGATGACCTTCGCGATCATCGGGTCATAAGAACTGCTGACCGAATCACCTGCTTCAACTGCTGCATCCACGCGGATTGGCAGGTCTCGCGGCAAGTCCCACACGGCCAAGCGCCCGCCGGTCGGCAGGAATCCGTGATCTGCATCTTCGGCGTAAACCCGCGCCTCAAAAGCCCAACCATGCGGCGAGGCCGGCAAGCCGAGGTCGGTCAGAAGCTCACCTTTGGCGATGCGCACTTGGCAACTCACCAAGTCGATGCCCAGCACTTCCTCAGTGACTGGGTGCTCAACCTGCAAGCGAGTGTTGACTTCAAGAAAGTAAAACTCTGATTCATCATCGGCTGACACCACGAACTCCACCGTGCCCGCATTCGTATACCCGACTTCGCGGACGACTGCTTCAGCTGCGGCGTGGATCTGCGCGCGGATCGAATCTGACAGGTGCGGAGCAGGAGCCTCCTCAATCACCTTCTGGTGCCGGCGCTGCAGCGTGCACTCGCGATCGCCGATCGCACGAACATCGCCGGAGTCATCAGCGAGCACCTGGACTTCGATGTGCCGTGCGCGTGGCAAGAACCGCTCGAGGATCAACCGATCATCACCGAATGCGGCCAACGCCTCGCGGCGCGCCCGCGGCAGCAACTCCTGCAGCGACTCGGCATCTTCGGCGATATGCATGCCTTTGCCGCCGCCGCCGGCCACAGGTTTGATCAAGATCGGAAAACCGATGCCCTGCGAGGCAATCACTGCCTGTGCATCATCGGCGATGTCGATGCCGGGCACCACCGGCACCTGCGCTTTGACTGCGATAGCTCTTGCGGCCGCTTTGTCACCCAGCGCTTCGATTGCTGCTGGGCCAGGACCGATGAACATCAAGCCTGCCGCCGAGCATGCGCGCGCGAACTGCGCGTTCTCAGCAAGGAACCCATAACCAGGATGCACCGCATCGCAGCCTTGCGCCACGGCGATTGACACCAACGCATCGATGCTCAGGTAACCGCCTGTTGCATCGGCGGGGTCCGAGATTTCCGCAAGTGAGACCGCCGTCGGTGAGGTGCGTACATGCAGCGAGCCGGCGTCAAGGCGGCTGTGGACAGCGACAGAGTCAATACCCATGTGCGTCAAGGTTCGCATGATGCGCACGGCGATCTCGCCGCGGTTGGCGATCAGGACCTTCGACACTGTGGGCACGATGACCTGCTGACTACATCCGGTAGACGGCTGCGGCCGGCGGGGCCATCGGCGTCGCTGCGCAGGCACCCAGCGCCAACGCGAGCACTTGCCTGGTGTCGCGTGGATCGATGACACCGTCATCCCATAGTCGCGCCGTCGAGTACCACGGCGAACCTTGCGCTTCGTACTGCGCGCGGATTGGCTCTTTGAAATCCTCTTCTTGCGAGGCTGGCCACTCGCGTCCTTCAGCAGCCAGTTGATCTTTCCGCACGGTTGCGAGCACCGATGCCGCTTGCTCACCGCCCATCACGGAGATACGCGCATTCGGCCACATCCAGAGGAACCGCGGCGAATAGGCGCGTCCGCACATCGAGTAATTGCCTGCGCCAAATGATCCACCGATGACAACGGTGAACTTCGGCACCCGAGTGGTCGCGACAGCAGTGACCATCTTGGCTCCATGCTTGGCAATGCCGCCGTTTTCATATTCGCGGCCGACCATGAACCCGCTGATGTTCTGCAGGAAGACCAAAGGAGTCCCCCGGCGGTCGCATAGTTCGATGAAGTGCGCACCCTTGAGCGCGGACTCGCTGAACAGAACTCCATTGTTCGCGATGATTCCGACTGGATGTCCGTCGATGTGCGCCCAGCCGCACACCAGTGTGTCGCCCCACTCGGGCTTGAACTCCAAGAACTCACTTCCGTCAACCAAGCGCGCGATCACTTCCCGCACGTCGTATGCGGTTCGCGAATCAACCGGCACCGCATCGAGCAACTCCTCAGCCGCGTACAGCGGTTCCCGCGATTCGCGCACCTCCCACTGAGGCGCTCCGCGCTGAGGCAAGGTTGCAACGATGTGTCGCACCATGGTCAACGCCTGCTCATCGTCATCGGCGATGTGATCCACAACGCCGGAGATACGGGAGTGCACATCCCCGCCGCCGAGGTCTTCCGCCGTCACTTCTTCGCCCGTGGCCGCTTTCACTAACGGCGGGCCGCCGAGGAAGATCGTTCCTTGGTTGCGCACGATGACTGCTTGATCGCTCATCGCCGGCACATAAGCGCCGCCGGCGGTGCATGAACCGAGCACTGCGGCGATCTGCGCGATTCCGCGACTGCTCATCACTGACTGGTTGTAGAAGATGCGGCCGAAGTGCTCGCGATCGGGAAAGACTTCGTCTTGCATGGGCAGGAACGCGCCGCCCGAATCGACCAGATACACACACGGAAGTCCATCTGCCAGAGCCACCTCTTGGGCTCGCAGATGTTTCTTCACTGTCATCGGGAAGTAGGTGCCGCCTTTGACGGTCGCATCGTTCGCGACGAGGACGACCAACCGGCCGGCGACCGCGCCGATGCCCGTCACAATCCCGGCCGCTGGTGCCTGGCCCTCGTACATCTCCTCCGCGGCCAGCGGATTCAATTCCAAAAACGGCGACCCTGGATCCAGCAGCGCATTGATGCGATCGCGCGTCAGCAACTTGCCCCGCGCGGTGTGCTTGGCTCGCGCAGCCTCGGACCCGCCGTCGGGGCGCGCTGCATTCGCGCCTGAAGATCGTCGATCAAAGCCAGATGTGCGGACCGATTGGAGCG
>JBEHCB010000072.1:0-8610 GCA_041192885.1 Actinomycetota bacterium | reverse complement strand
AGCAAATCGATGAGCGCATGTTCGCCGATGTCACGCAATTCCTGGCCCACCTCGCCCACTCCCCTCGCTAGCTCGCAATCGTTCCTGCCGCCTTGAATGCGGCCGCCATGCAGCCGACGTGATCGGCGGCGATGGCTACCATCAATACATGCGACGCAGCTCGACGCCGACCGGGGTCAGACTACGCACCCGGCACGCGCGAGTTTCTGAATTCCTGAAAGTTTCCACCGCGGCGGCGATGGTTGCCACTGTCACGGGCTGCACCCAAGCAGTTAGCGTCGAGGTGCCACTGCCCGACTTTGGCACATCGTCCACCGCTGCCTCCGCGGCACGAACCTGCGAACGACTCACGGCTGCTCTGCCGCAGACCATCGGTGGCGCATCCCGAATCGATGCGAAGCCGAACTCGCCGCTGACCGCAGCCTGGATACGTGGCACCTCGATCATCACATTCCGCTGCGCTCTACCCGTTCGGCATGCGCGGGACGAGTCATTGCTGGCAGTGAACAATGTCGATTGGCGTGTGGTGAGCGGGAAGCACCACACGACCTTCATCGCGGTCGATCGTGCACTCGCAGTTGAGGTCACGATTCCGCGCGAGGCTGGGCCGGCCGCTGATTACTTGGTCGACATTGCGCCAGCGATCGACACTGCCGCGCCGAGGATTGCTTAAGAGTTCGGATCCACGTTGCTGCGAACTCGAGGAAAACCCAATAGCGCGATCAGCGAAGACCGGTGCCACGACGCAATGCATCGCGCACCAAGTGGTCCACCAACGCCGGGTAATCCAGTCCTGATGCTGCCCACATCCGCGGGAACAGCGAGATGCTTGTGAAACCGGGCATGGTGTTGATCTCGTTGAGCAGCACCGTGCCATCGGCGGCGATGAAGAAATCAATCCGCGCCAAGCCCTCGCATCCCAGGACCTCAAACGCCTGGCAAGCAATGCGTTGAAGTTCCTTTGTGGTGCCTTCGGGCACATCGGCCGGCACCACGAGGTCGACTGCGTCGTCCAAGTACTTAGCAGCAAAGTCGTAGAACTCGTGACCGCTTCGGACTATCACCTCGGCGGGAACACTGGCCTTCGGCTTGCCTTGGGCGTCAGCGATCACACCGACCTCGATCTCACGTGCGGAGGCGACCGCCGCCTCAACCAGCACGCGCGGATCGTGGCTTGCTGCCGCATCAATAGCTGCAGCCAACCCGGTGGCATCGTTGACCTTGCTGATTCCGATACTCGAACCTGCACGAGACGGTTTGACAAAAACCGGCAGTCCCAAGCCTGCGCACTGGCGCAAGCAGGCTTCGCGATCGTGCAGCCAATCGCGGGATGTGATCAAGACCGACGGCACGACGGGAATTCCATGCGAAGAGATCAATCGCTTGCACTGCGCTTTGTCCATGGCAGCCGCCGACGCGAACACGCCAGAGCCGACGTATGGAACCGCCGCGAGCTCAAGCAAACCTTGGATCGTGCCGTCTTCTCCCCAGGGTCCGTGCAGCACCGGGAACACGACATCCACATCCGCGAGCGAGCGCGCATTCGATGCCGTCAGCGACCCTCCCGCGCTTGGGCTCACCACATCGCCCGTGGTCACCACAGCGGGCAATCGACCGTCGCGAATCTCCAACTCACCGCGACTGGCGGATTGAACGCTCCAAGTGCCACGGGTGTCGATGCCGATGGGCAACACCTGGTAACCGCTTTGCTCCAACGCCGCCATGATGCTCCCGGCGGAGACACACGAAATTGCATGCTCGCTGGAGCGGCCACCGAAAACCACTGCGACGCGGATGTCACTTGATGCAGCATCTGCGTGCGGTGCGTGAGATCGCGGCTCGGACACAGGGCGAGACTATTCGCAGGCGCTTGCGCGTCTCGTTGCACGCCACGCGATCGCCGCGGGCAAGCATCGGGCTAAATCTCGGCTTTAACCTCGCGGCCCATGAACTTCTGCAGCATCGTCTGCGGTGCCAGGCCGTGATACAGCACCTCAACCATCATCTCTGTGATGGGCATCTCCACTTTGTGGGTGCGTGCAAGATCCAAGAGCGCTCGAGATGTCGGAACCCCCTCGCAGACACCCTTGGCCGCTGCGGTGGCTTCATCGACGCTCTTGCCCTTGCCCAGTTGCTCACCGAAAGTTCGGTTGCGCGATAACGGCGAACCACAAGTTGCAACAAGATCGCCCATGCCGGCCAGACCGGAGAAAGTCATCGGATTCGCTCCCAGTGCAATGCCGAGCCTGGTTATCTCCGCCAGACCGCGGGTGATGAGCGCTGCTTGCGAGTTCTCGCCGAATCCGAGGCCGATCGCAATTCCAACCGCAAGCGCGACCACGTTCTTCGCAGAGCCGGCGATCTCAGTGCCTACGACATCGGTGGTCGTGTAGGGACGGAACAGCTGCGTGCTGCAACACCCTTGAACGAATTCAGCTGCAGCGATGTCGTAACCGGCGATCGTCGTCGCTGCCGGTTCCCGGCGGGCAATCTCTTCAGCCAGATTCGGGCCAGACAACACAGTCAGCCGAGCGAACTCGATACCGGCTGCTTCGTGCACAACTTCCGTGATGCGCATGCCGGTGCTCAACTCAATTCCCTTCATCAACGAGAGCACCACTGAGCCTGCGGGGATCTGCGCGCCCCATTCAGCAAGGTTCGAGCGTAAGGACTGCGCAGGAATTGCCAGCACCACCAGTTCAGCTCCGGACAACGCTGCTGACGCATCGGTGGTCGCGGTCACTGAATCAGGCAGGCGCAATGCAGGTTGATAGCGGCTGTTCGTGTGCTGGGTGTTGATCTCGTCGGCAGTCTGGTTCGACCGAGCCCAGACGACGACGGAGTTGTCGTTGCCAGCCACAACTGCGGCGAGGGTGGTCCCCCATGAGCCAGCGCCCATAATCGCGATGCGCGTCATTTCACTTCGCCTTCAGGCAGCTTTGAAACTGGCACTGGTTCGCCCCGAAGTTCTGCAACCAATTCTGTGATCTTGTCTCGCAAGATTTCCGTGGCTTCGCGCAACGCTGCGCTATCTGCGTGACGACCGACATAAGGCGACAAATCCAGCGGCTGCCCAAACAGCATGGAAGCACGCGGCCGGCGGCCGGGACGCCATGGGAGTGAGTCGATCGTTCCCCATACTGCGGCCGGAATAAGGGGCGCACCCGTGGTCAACGCCAGCCTGACTGCACCGCTCTTCATTGGCATCGGCCACAGATCGTCAGTCTTGCTGGTCGTGCCCTCGGGAAAAATGACCACGCATCTGCCAGCAGCAAGTGCTGCAGAGGCAGCGTTCAGAGATTGCGCAGCTTGGGCTGACTGGCGCTGGACGGGAATCTGACCGCACTTGCGCAGCAACATCCCCACTGGCCAGATGTTGAACAGCTCTGCCTTCGCCATGAAGCGCGGGAACCACCCTGCGTCATAAATGTACGCACCCACAACGGGTGGATCAGCCGCTGATAGGTGGTTGAGCGCAACAATGAAACCGCCATGATCGGGTAAGGCGTCATCAGGGATTGGCTCTCGGCGAGCCAGCGCCTCACCCATGCGATAAACCAGCCCAGCAACTACGCGCATGACTAACGTCCGGCGCTCATACTTGTCGCGGTTAGTCATAACAGCCACAGCGTCACCCTAGCCGTCCGAGGGTCGGTCGCGACAAAGCAATCGGGCTCGGACGATCGAAATCGTCCGAGCCCGATTGAAAGAAAAAGTGCTTACTTCTTCTTGGCGGCCTTCTTGGCCGGAGCCTTCTTTACGGCCTTCTTAGCAGCTGGCTTCGCAGCGGTCTTCTTGGCAGCCGGCTTGGCGGCAGCCTTCTTAGCCGTGGTCTTCTTGGCAGCCGGCTTGGCGGCAGCCTTCTTCTTGCCGGAGACAATGTCCTTGAAGTTCGCAGCAGCGCTGAACTTCGGGTAGTCGGTCGCCTTGATCTTCACCGTTGCACCGGTCTGCGGGTTGCGCCCAGTGCGCGCCTTGCGGTGGCCCTTCGAGAAGTTGCCGAAGCCGGCGATGGCAACCTTGTCGCCCTTGGCCGTAGCGCCGATGACTGCGTCGAGAAACGCGTCGACGGCTTCAGCTGCCGCGACCTTGCTGGTGCCGGTGCGCGCGGCAACGGCCTCGATCAATTCTGCCTTGTTCACAGTATTCCCCTTATCGGATGTGGTGGTGCTCGTCAGGTGCGGCAGTTGCTGTTGTCGCACCCGATCACACAGTTAGCCGGTGTGTGAGTTTCACATCTTGGACTACTGCGCGACCATCGGCGTCGTCCACCGCGTCTTGGAGAAATCTATTGCGCTGCAAGGGTTTTCGCAAAACCAACAGGGTGTGTCGGAGAAGATCCCTGCAGACATATGCGCAACCCCAAATGAGCATCACGTTCGCTTGTTCATGGCCATTGGCGAAACCCCGGGGCGGTCAAGGTCCCGTGAATGGGCTCTGGTGCGGCTGGCTACACTTGCGCGGTCTCGCAAAGGCACTCAACCGAGGTTTATGGAGAGTGCACGAGCGGTGGGGTATGGGGTAATTGGCAGCCCAACTGATTCTGGTTCAGTTAGTCTAGGTTCGAGTCCTGGTACCCCAGCGGTTGAGCGTTTAGGAACCGCAGGTCATGTGCGCTAGTGATCTGGGACTATCGTGAGCGCATCAATCGGTCGCGGCCCCGTTGTGTAGCGGCCTAGCACGCCGCCCTCTCAAGGCGGTAGCGCGGGTTCGAATCCCGTCGGGGCTACAGATGAATCTATGTGGGGCTGTCACTGGGCACTGCTCGGTGGCGGCCCCAGATTCTTTTCTCGTTCAGCGCGCTGCCGGTGCACCGCAGCTGGTGGAATCACGCCGCGGCAGCAATGCGAGCCAATGATGCGTCGCGCCCGAGCAGTTCGAGCGATTCGAACAATGGCGGCGACACCCGCCGGCCAGTGACGGCCACGCGCACAGCCGTGAATGCCACCTTCGGCTTCAATCCCAGGCCGGAGATAAGCGCCTCGCGCAGTGCCGTCTCGATGCTAGCGGCGTCCCAAGCAACCACCTCGGAGAGCGCCGAGTGCGCGGCTTTCAGCACTGCCTGCGCCACATCGCCCTGCACATGCTCGCGCTCTTCAGCAGCGATCTGGAAGCGATCGCCGACGAAGAGGAACGCCAACATGTCGACTCCCTGAGTCAGCACTTCCATCCGCTCGGCAATCAACGGCACTGCCGATTCGAGAACAGCGATGTCAGCGTCACCGACCACTTCTGGCAACACGCCAGCGGCTTGCAGATACGGAGTGAGCCGCCGCGACAGGTCGGCAGTGCTCAGTTTGCGAATCCAATCGCCGTTGATGGCGGTGCACTTAGCAAGATCGAATCGAGCGGGGTTCTGGCTGACCCGGGAAACATCGAACACGGTCGCCATCTCTTCTTTTGAGAAGAACTCGCGATCGTCGCCGAATGACCAGCCCAGCAGGGCTAGGTAGTTGGTCAATCCTTCTGGCAAGTACCCGAGGTCGCGGTACATCTGCAACGACGACTGCGGGTCGCGCTTGCTGAGCTTGCGATTCCCCTCGCCCATGACGTACGGCAGGTGACCGAATCGGGGCATGTAGCCGCCGCCGACTCCGATGGCCGCAAATGCGTCATACAGCGCGATCTGCCGAGGCGTACTGGACAACAGGTCCTCACCGCGCAACACATGTGTGACACCCATGAGTGCGTCATCGCATGGGTTCACCAGCGTGTACAGCGGCTCTCCATTGGCTCGCACCAACACGTAATCAGGCACATGCTCGGCTGCGAATTTGATGGGGCCGCGGACAACGTCATCCCATTCGAAATCATGACCTGGCATCCGGAATCGCAGCGCTGCTTGGCGACCGGCAGCGCGGTACGCCTCCACCTGCTCAGCGCTCAAGTTGCGGCAGTGGCCGTCGTAGCCGGGAGTCTGGCCGGCGGCACGCATCAACTCGCGGCGTTCTTCAAGTTCCTCAGGGGTGCAGTAGCAGCGGTAAGCAAAGCCCCCTGCTTCCAACTTCGCGGCGACATCGGCATAGATGTCCATCCGTTGCGACTGCCGGTAAGGCGCGTGCGGGCCGCCGACTTCCGGGCCCTCATCCCAATCAAATCCCAACCAGCGCAGTGCGGCGAGCAAGGCTTCATACGAGTCCTCGGAATCGCGGGCCGAATCGGTGTCTTCGATGCGGAAGATGAATGTGCCGCCAGTGCGGCGGGCATACGCCCAGTTGAACAGGCAGGTTCGAACCATGCCCACATGCGGGTTGCCCGTTGGCGACGGGCAGAAGCGAACGCGAACGGGCGCATCGGCAGGCACAGGCAGAGCAGGCATGGAGGTGAGGTTATCGGGCGGTGACTCAGGAAGCAGACACGACGGGGTTCGACAGCGAACCGATTCCGCCGCACTCAACCGTCACCACATCGCCATCGACGATGGGCCCGACGCCGGCTGGAGTTCCTGTCATGATGACATCTCCAGGATGCAAGGTCATGACTGCAGAAACCTCGGCGATGATCGTGCGCACGTCGTAGACCATGTCGGCCGTGTTGCCGTCTTGGGTGATGGACGAGTTCACGGCGCATCGCACGGCAACATCGGTCGGGTCGATGTCCGTCTCGATCCACGGCCCCAATGGGCAGAAAGTGTCGAATCCTTTTGCGCGAGTCCACTGACCATCAAGCTTCTGCAAGTCACGGCTGCTGACATCGTTGCCGCAGGTGTAACCGAGGACATACGCCAGCGCATCTTCACGGCTGGCACTGCGGCATTCGCGGCCGATGACGATGCACAGCTCAGCTTCGTGGTGGACGATGCGCGCCGCTGCAGGCAACACGATGGCGTCCATCGGTCCTACGACTGACGACGCTGGCTTGAGGAACATCAACAACTGCGAAGGGACCTCACCCTTCATCTCCGCGGCGTGGTCGGCGTAGTTCTTGCCGATGCCGATCACTTTGCCGGCGATCACTGGCGCCAACAAGCGGGCAGTCCCTAGGTCAACGATGTCGCCAACATCAAGGCCCGCAGATCCAGCGGCTTCAACCACCGTCACGGTCAACGATCCAGTGACAGCGTCCTTGGTTACCGTCGAGTCGTCGCTGATAACGCCGGCGACAACCGAGTCGCCGAGCTGAACTCGCCCGAGCCTCATCGAGTCAGGCCATCCTGCGCAGCCAGCCGTGCGCATCTGCGAGAGCGCCGTTTTGCACTCCCAGCAATGTGGAACGCAATCGAGCAGTCACCGGGCCGACGCTCCCGTCGCCCATGGTCCACGAGCCGGTGGCTGACTTCGCCGTTGCCACTGGGGTGATGACGGCCGCGGTGCCGCAACCGAACGCTTCAGTGATGGTCCCGTTACTCGCACCTTCACGCCATTCATCGACGCTGAACATCCGCTCCTCGACTTTGTAGCCGAGGTCGGTGGCGACATCGATCAGCGACTTGCGCGTGACACCAGGCAACAAAGAGCCGGTCAACTTCGGTGTGACGATGGTGATGTCATCGCCGCTGCCGCAGACGAATCCAAGGTTCATCGCGCCGACTTCTTCAACGTACTTGCGATCCACAGCATCGAGCCACACCACTTGGTCGCAACCTTCAGCCGCGGCTTGCGCCTGGGCCACCAGAGATGCGGCGTAGTTACCAGCGCACTTCGCCTCGCCGGTGCCGCCGGCGACCGCGCGGACGTAGTCCTCGCAAATCCAGACTGTGACGGGCTTGAAACCGTTGGCGAAGTAGTCGCCGGCCGGCGCCGCGAACAAGCAGAACTGATAAGTGTCAGACGGCCGCACGCCGAGGAACGGGTCGGTCGCGAACATGAATGGTCGCAAGTAAAGGGAGGCATCCGGGCCGGCAGGCACCCAATGCGCGTCGAGCGACAGCAGCGCCTCGATGGCGCCGAGGAACAAATCCTCAGGCAGCTCGGGCATCGCCATTCGTCTTGCCGACCGTGCGAATCGGGCCGCGTTCTCGGCTGGCCTGAAACACACAATCGATCCGTCGTCGTGACGGTAGGCCTTCATGCCTTCGAAGATCTCTTGGCCGTAATGCAAGGCGCTTGTCGCCGGATCCAGACTGAACGGTCCGTACGGGACGACTCGCTGATTGTGCCAACCAGCTGCGCTGCTGTAGTCGATCAGCACCATGTGGTCGCTGGGGAATCTGGCGAAACCAGGGTTGGCGAACACCTCCGCAATCCGCGCGGCATCGGCCGTATTCGGGTTGCGGGTGATGGTGAAGGTGCTCTGCCAAGAGCCGGTGTTCGGTGCAGCCTGCAACGACATGGGCGCAACGCTAGCGCCGACACCGGGATGAGGTTGAGCCAGTGGCTGTGACCAACCTCGCACCTGCAAAGGGCTTTACAAACCTGGGAAAACTGAGCCGGCTCCGGCCGGAGTCGACGAGAGCAAACGCATGTCCGCCTCGGTCAATTCGAGGTCGAATGCGGCTGCAGCGGACTGAACTGACTGAATGCGGCTGAACCCCGGAATCGGGATCACCCGCTCAGCGAGTTGCGATAGCCACGCAAGGGCGACGGCCTGAGCGGTGGTGTCGTGACGCGCGGCAACCAAGTCGAAATTGGGATAGACATCCCCCAGTTGCGCAGCTTCGCTGCCGCCGCC
>JBEHCB010000071.1:0-3003 GCA_041192885.1 Actinomycetota bacterium | reverse complement strand
CGCTGCCAGATGGCTCTGGGCTTGCAGTTGCTCTGGTCACGGCCTCCTGGCATCAGGAGCTCTGCGGAAACCTGCGAGCCGCGGCCCTCGCTGCGATCGAGGCTTGTGGGGCGCGAGTTGTCGCTGACATCCAGGTGCCAGGAGCGTTAGAACTGCCCGTTGTTGCAGCCAAGGCGGCTCGTCGAGCCGATGTCGATGCGGTGATCGCACTCGGGGCTGTCATCCGCGGGGGAACGCCGCACTTTGAGTATGTGTGCGCTGCCAGCTCACAGGGATTGATGGATGCCGCCTTGGCAACCGGCGTGCCCGTGACAAACGGCGTTTTGACCTGCGACACCTTGGCGCAGGCTCAGGACCGTGACGGGCGAGCAGGCTCCGCCGAGAGCAAGGGCTACGACGCCGCCGTGGCTGCCATAGCGACCGCGGTAGCCCTGCGCAGCCTGTGACGGCTGCGCATGCTGTAGCCTCAGCCCAGATCGCCGCCGCGATCACTCGGTGTCAGCCCGCTCACCAGCGGAGTGACGCCAGAGGTCATGGCGCGTAAGCGGGCAGAAGCTCCACCTTCGCGAGGCGCAATCTCGCGTGGTCTTCGATCAGATGTGTTCACGACCGACTGGTTCGGCGCTGAACGCATATGACGACGCCCGCTGCACGGAAGTGCGCGGGCGTTTGTGTTCCTCGCACCCACGCGGTCGCATACGACCTACCCGAGGAGGGGTGCATATCAGCGTCGAGCCGCGCATCAACGAACGGATCAGAGTCCCGCACGTGAGACTCGTTGGCCCTAACGGCGAACAAGTTGGCATCGTGGGAATCGAGGAGGCACTGCGTCTTGCGCAGGGCGCCGACCTCGATCTGGTCGAGGTGGCACCAGAAGCCAATCCACCGGTCTGCAAGATCATGGATTACGGCAAGTTCAAGTACGAGGCCGCGGTCAAAGCCCGCGAAGCCCGCAAGAACCAGGTGAACACCGTGATCAAGGAGATGAAACTCCGTCCGAAGATCGACTCGCACGACTACGAAACCAAGAAATCGCACATCCAGCGCTTTCTCGCAGCCGGGGACAAGGTCAAGGTGACCATCATGTTCCGCGGACGCGAGCAGCAGCGGCCGGAGATGGGGCACCGCCTCCTGATGAAACTGGCCGAGGACATTGTCGACTTGGGTGTCGTGGAAGCAGCGCCGAGGCTTGATGGCCGCAACATGACCATGGTGATCGCGCCGGTCCGCCGTAAGGCCGAGGCCCGAGCCGCAGCGCGCCGCGAGGAAGCAGCCGCGCAGAAAGATGCGACCGCGGTTTCACCAGATACAGATGTCACGACAACGGAGCAGGCGTCCTAACCGTCGCCGACGAGCAGCAAGGGAAGAACACAAATGCCGAAGATGAAGACCCACAGCGGATCGAAGAAGCGCTTCAAGGTCACTGGCACGGGCAAGGTCACGCACGAGACCTGCGGCATGCGCCACAACCTTGAGGGCAAGGCGAGCAAGCGCACTCGCCGCCTCAACGCCGATTCAGTGTCCAGCGCTGCCGACACCCCGCGCATCAAGCGCCTGCTCGGCCGCGGCTGATCGCGCCCAGCAAAGAGTTGTGAAGTAACCGAGGAGGACTGACATGGCACGTGTAAAGAGGGCGGTCCACGCCCACAAGAAGCGCCGCGAGATTCTCGAGGCGGCAAGCGGTTACCGCGGCCAACGCTCGCGTTTGTACCGCAAGGCCAATGAGCAGCTGACGCACTCGCTGGTTTACGCATTCAACGACCGTCGCGAGCGCAAGGGCAACTTCCGTCGCTTGTGGATCCAGCGCATCAACGCCGCTGCTCGCGAGCACGGCATGACCTACAACCGCTTCATGCAGGGCCTGAAGCTGGCTGGCGTCAATGTCGACCGCCGCATGCTGGCGGAGTTGGCCGTGAACGACCCGGCTGCGTTCGCGCAGTTGGTGTCGGTTGCCGCCAAAGCTCTGCCCGCCGACGTGAACGCACCTGCTGCCTGACGGCAGCGTGGATATCACGATGCTTCCCGACGACGGGGGCCCTGCTGACGCGGGTGCCCCCGTCGCGTCTGTTCGGACCCGTTCGGTCATCGACGCGGCGAAACTTTTGATGGCGAAAGAGCGCCGCGAGCAACGGTTATTCCTGGCCGATGGCCCACAGGTTGTTGCCGAAGCCTTGGCTGCGGCAGTGGTGCGTCAAGTGTTCGTCGCCGATACAGCCTCGGCAAAAGTGCGTGACCTCGCTGATGCTGCGCGCGATCGTGGCGCCGACGTCGTGGTCTGTGACGATCCTGCGTTGTCCAAAGTCTCAGGCACCCAACATCCGCAAGGCATCGTCGCTGTCGTGGAGATCCCTGAACCTTCGTTTGCTGTCGATGTATCGACCACCAGATTGATCGTTGCCCTCGACCGCATCGCCGATCCCGGCAACCTCGGCACGATCATCCGCACGGCTGCGGCTGCCGGTGCTGATGCCGTTGTGCTGTCGCCGGAGTGTGTTGACCCGTACAACGATAAATGCGTTCGCAGCAGCACCGGCTCCATCTTCCATGTACCGGTTATCGAAGATGTCGACCTTGCAACCATGGCCGGACAGTGCTCGACAGCAGGTATCACTGTGATCGTCGCAGATGCTGGCGGCCAGCAATTGGACAGCCCGGAGATGGTCGAGTTATTGCACCAGCCGGCGATGTGGATCTTCGGTTCCGAAGCCCATGGCATCAGCGATCAGATCCGCGCGGCAGCGACGGTGGTAGCGGCCGTTCCTCATTACGGAGTCGCCGAAAGCCTCAACGTTGCCAGTGCTGCGGCAGTGTGCGTCTTCGCCAGTGCCATGGCCCAGCGCAGTCGTGCCTAACCGACCCTGCATGCCGCGCAGCCGCCTTGGTTTGCGCAAAGGACCACCCGCGAGATAGTCATTTCGGCGCTCGTGTCTGGGCGGGTGCGAGCGCGATTTCCCTGACAGACTAGGCAGCGCAATCACTGAAACCCCGTTCGCCGGGGTGGAG
>JBEHCB010000070.1:0-5616 GCA_041192885.1 Actinomycetota bacterium | reverse complement strand
CTCCATCGGTTGTGCCGCCAGAGCAATTGCAATCGGCTAACTCGGTTCTCGCTGGCGTTTCCGCTGGGGCGAACATCATCGGTGCGGCGATGGCTGGTGTCATCGTTGCCGGCATCGGTGCACCCTGGGCGTTGATGTTCGACGCGTTCACATTCGTCGTCGCCGGGCTGCTGGTGTGGACTCTGCGCCACCTTGCCGTCCCACGATCGACTGGCGAATCAACATGGCAGCAGCTGCGCACGGGTTGGCGTGAATTCACTCGCAATCGGTGGGTCGTGGTGATTGTCCTTGCGTTCACCTTCATCCTGCTCGCCTACTTCGGCGCGCAGAATGTGCTGGGTCCAGTTCTGATGAAGGAGCACTTCAACGGACCTAAGAGTTGGGCCGTCGTGATGACGGCTAGCTCCATCGGTTTCCTCGTCGGTGCGGCTGTTGCGTTCCGGGTCAGACCCAAGTACCCATTGCGCGTAGGAATGCTGGTGTTGGCGACTTTCCCGCTCTTCATCGTGACGATGGCAACCAAGTCGCCGCTGGCCGTCATCGCGGCTGCATCGTTCTTAGTCGGTGTCGGGACCGAGTTGTTCCAAACACTGTGGATCACCCAGCTGCAAAAACGAGTCCCGCCTGAGGCACTCGCGCGGGTGAGCAGTTACGACGCGTTCGGTTCTCTGCTGGGTGGGCCGCTCGGCATTTCTGCAGCCGGCCCGGCCTCTCGAGCGTTTGGTTTGGGACCCACGATGTGGGTGGCGGCGGGGATCACGCTGATCGCAGTCGCGGCTGGCCTGTTTCATCCAGCGGTATGGCGCTTGAACGACGACAGCACGGAACAGCGCGCGAACTCGGTCTGACAGAATTCACCCCGATCGGACCAGCAGCCAATGCAGCTGCCCGAGCCCACGACCGCCCGTGACGAAGGAACAAACATGCCTATCGCATCACCTGAGGTTTATGCCCAGATGCTCGACCGCGCCAAGGCCGGCGCATTTGCTTACCCCGCAATCAACTGCACCTCATCGCAAAGCATCGTCGCGGCGATCCGCGGCTTTGCCGAAGCAGAGAGCGACGGCATCGTGCAGGTGTCGTGGGGTGGTGCGGAGTTCGCCTCTGGACAACTGGTGAAGGACATGGTCACGGGTGCGGTTGCTCTGGCCGAATTCGCGCATGTGGTGGCGGCGAAGTACAAGGTGAACATCGCTCTGCACACCGACCACTGCCCTGTTGAAAAGCTCGATGGCTTCATGCGGCCGCTAGTGGAGATCTCGCGCGAGCGAGTGGCAGCCGGCCGCGACCCGCTGTTCCAATCGCACATGTGGGACGGTTCCGCTGTGTCCATGCCCGAGAACATGACCATCGCTGAAGAGATGTTGGACAAGTGCGCTGCCGCCAAGACGATTCTTGAGATTGAAATCGGAGTTGTTGGCGGCGAAGAGGATGGCATCGAAGCCAAGCACGATGCCAAGTTGTTCTCCACTCCAGAAGACGCGCTGCTGGTCGCTGAGCGCTTGGGCCTGGGAGAGCGCGGCCGCTACATGGTCGCAGCGACATTCGGCAATGTGCACGGCGTCTACAAGCCGGGCAATGTGGTTCTGACTCCTAGCATCCTGAAAACCTTGCAGGATGCGGTCGGCGCGAAGTACGGCAAGGACAAGCCGCTGGACCTGGTGTTCCACGGAGGTTCAGGTTCGCTGCTGTCGGAGATCCGCGAAGCCCTTGATTACGGAACTGTGAAGATGAACATCGACACCGACACGCAGTATGCGTTCACTCGGCCCATCGTCGACCACATTTTCAAGAACTACGACGGGGTGCTGAAGATCGACGGCGAGGTGGGCAACAAGAAGGCTTACGACCCGCGCGCCTACGGCAAGTTGTCGGAGGCCGGAATGGCCGCGCGAGTGGTCCAGGCGTGCGAAGACTTGCGTTCTACGGGAACCAAGATCGCTTGATTTACATCTGAAAAGCAGTGAGGCCGCCAGGGGATGAACCCGGCGGCCTCACTGCTTTTGCTATGACTTAGCCGCGACGCTTGCGGGGTTTGCTGGCTGAGTTGCCTTCCTTCTTCGGCCGCGCGCTGGCGAGTGCTGCTTTCGCGCGGCGCTGGCGAACGACCAAAGCGATGATCAACGCTGCGGCAATCAAGGCACCGATCGTGCTCATCCACATGATCTTCGCGGCCTTGGCTTCCTCCACATATACGTTGTAGTGCACATCGAGTGTCTGCGTCTTGGCCACAGTGCCGACACGATTGCTCAACTCCGTCAAAGCGGATTGCTTCGAGTCCGGCTTCAGCAGAACCGAAGCAAACACGCTTGGAGCCATCGGGTCATCTGGCAAGAATGCGTGCTTCGGATCCTCTGCATTCGGCGTGAATGTGGTGAGGGAATTCAAAAGCGCGTCGTTGCGGTAAGCAACCAGCAACGCTGCAGATGTCGGGGTTTTGCAAGTCGAGTCGATTCCGCCGGCGGCCACCAGAGCTTGCGCGCCTGCTATGAGCTTGTTAGCCAAGGTTCCTTTCGTGGAGTTGAAGGCCTTCGCCGCAGCATTCTGCTGTTGGTCGGTGCCGCTGATTGCAGCGACATAGTCCTTCTTCTTACCGGTGAAGATCAACTCAGAACCCTTGCCTGCGGCGATGCGGCCGATGCCGATTTCACCTGACAGGTACAGCATGTTCTGGTCAGCCTTGGCGACTTTGGAACCCTCGCTGACTGGGCCAAGCGAGAGACTCGGCAGGTTGCCTCGCTGCAGGGCAGCTAGTAAAGCGGTGTTGTCCGCGGCGTTGGTTTTCGTCAGCTCAATAGCTGCGCCAACGGTTGGCACCATCACTGGTTTGTACGCAACCTCGGTTTTGTCACACGACAGCACGACGATGCCGATGTTGTGACCCTTGGTTTCGTAGCCGATGATCGCTTGGTCTGCGAAAGCCGGCGCAGCCAGAGCAGTGATCGTGAAAAGGGATGTCGCGGCGAATACAAGGCCGCGCTTGGCGGTCGGGGTTGCTCGCATGGGCACAATGTAATGTCACTTTCCGTGTCCCGCTCCGCCCGTATCGGCGCTCGTACAGGCGCTCGTATCGGCATCATCGGTTGCGGCATCTCCGGTGTGGCAGCCGCGGAAACCCTCATCCGCCACGGGCACTCGGTGCACATCTTGGATATGGGAGAAAACCCCGGTGGCCGCCTGGCCGTGCGCGATATCTCGGGCACGGGCACCGCAGCCGATGGCGAGGTCGTGGACCTAGGTGCTGCTTATTTCACCGCTTCCGGGCCCGACTTCGCTGCCCGTGTGGACGATTGGACGGAGCGGGGGCTGGCCAAAGCTTGGTTTGACACCTGCACAGTCATCGACGATGCTGGCAGCCGCCGTGAGCGCGGCCCGATGCGGTTCGCCGCGACGCGCGGTACCCGCTCGCTGGTGGTTGATCTGCTCGAGGTGCTCGGCGCAACCGGCCGTCTTGAGTTGGCGTTGGCGACGCGGGTTCAACAAGTGCGCGGCGCTGATGAGTCGGCCGGCCGGGCAGCAACCATCGACGACGCCGAATTCGATGCAGTGATTTTGGCGATGCCGGATGCGCAGGCGCTCAGGATTCTTGATCCCGCTAGCACAGCCATTATCTCGGCAATGGTCAACGGCGAGCCTTGGCAGCCGGTACTCAGCCACATCATGGTGTTTGAGCAACGACATTGGGCTGACAATGACTTTTGGTTCATCAACAACTCGCCAGTCGTCGCCTCTGTCGCGGACAACAGCCGCCGAAGGGGCAGCGACAGCGCAGTGCTGGTTGCACACAGCACCTCACAGCTCGCTCGCGCACATTTCGACGCGCCCGAGCAAGCCGCCGATGAAATCTCAGCGGCGGTGGCAGATGCACTGGGCTTCACCGCCCGGCCCGCACACACCTTGACCAGGCGCTGGGGACTGGCGCACCCAGCACAGCCGCGTGAACCCGCTTGCGGCTGGGACGAGGCCGCGCGCGTGGCCGTTTGCGGAGATGGGTGGCATGGCAAACCGCGGATCGAAGCGGCGTGGATGAGCGGCAAAGCCGCCGCCCTGGAAGTGCTTGCGGCTGTCGGTTCCTGAGCTTGCCGCTGCTACCGTTAAGCAAGTGCCAGCCGTCGTCATCCTCGGCGCCCAATGGGGCGATGAAGGCAAGGGAAAAGCCACCGACCTTCTCGGCGGTCGGGTGGATTATGTGGTCCGCTACCAAGGCGGCAACAACGCCGGTCACACGGTCGTCATCGACGGTAAGAAGTTCGCAACCCACCTGCTTCCCTCGGGGATTTTGACCCCGGGCTGCATTCCGGTCATCGGCAACGGTGTGGTGATCGACCTCGCTGTGTTGTTCTCCGAAATCGACGCGATGCAAGCCCAGGGTGTCGACACTTCGCGTCTGGTCGTCAGCGCCAATGCACATGTCATCGCGCCGTATCACGTGACACTGGACAAAGTGACCGAGCGGTTTCTCGGCAATTCCAAGATCGGAACCACTGGGCGTGGCATCGGACCGACATATTCAGACAAGGTCGGCCGCGTCGGCTTGCGAGTGCAAGATCTGTTCGATGAGAAAATCTTGCTCGCAAAAATCGAGGGCGCGCTGGTCAACAAGAATCAAATCTTGGTGAAGGTGTTCAACCGTCGCGAGGTTTCAGCCCAGGAGATGCTTGAGAACCTCATGCAATTCGCGCAGCGGCTGCAACCGATGGTCGCCGACACGACATTGATGCTGAACACCGCACTCGATGAGGGCAAGACAGTGTTGCTTGAAGGCGGGCAGGGAACGCTGCTGGATGTCGACCACGGCACTTACCCGTTCGTCACTTCGTCCAACCCGACAGCCGGCGGTGCCTGCACCGGCTCTGGCATCGGGCCGACCCGCATCACCCGCGTCATCGGCATCCTCAAGGCCTATGCGACTCGAGTCGGATCTGGGCCGTTCCCGACGGAGTTGTTCGACGACAACGGCGAACGCTTGCGCACAATCGGCGGTGAGCGAGGTGTCACCACCGGTCGGCCCCGCCGCTGCGGTTGGTTCGATGCGCCGGTTGCCCGCTACGCGACGCGCGTGAATGGCATGACTGATTTCTTCTTGACCAAACTGGATGTGTTGACTGGCTTCGACAAGATCCCGGTCTGTGTCGCTTACGACGTCGACGGCACCCGCTGGGATGAGCTGCCGACCACGCAGACCGACTTCCACCACGCCACCCCTATTTACGAGGAACTGCCGGGTTGGACCGAGGACATCTCAGGCGCTCGGTCGTTGGAGGACTTGCCGGCCAACGCGCGCGCGTATGTCCGCTACCTGGAAGAGATTTCCGGGGCGCGGATTTCCGCTATTGGTGTCGGCCAAGACCGCAACGCGACCATCGTCGTCCGCGACCTGCTCAACTGATATCCGCCCTGCCTGTGCAGGCGTAGGCTCGACGCCATGAACGACCATGCCTCCTTGGACCAGGCAATTGCCGCTGATGTGAACCCGGCATTGGGAGCAGAGGCGTTGGATTTGGATTTGGCGCATGTGTTCCACTCGTGGTCGGCGCAGGCGAACCGCACCCCTTGGGTGATTGCCGGTGGTAAAGGTTCGTATGTATGGGACTTTGGCGGCAATCGCTATTTGGA
>JBEHCB010000069.1:0-3194 GCA_041192885.1 Actinomycetota bacterium | reverse complement strand
CGGTTGCTCGCTGACCGCAGCAGCGCTTGCACGCGAACTCGCACATGGTCGGCAGGCTGACCTCGGCGTGGTGTTAGTCGATGCGGATCGCTTCGGTGGCGGCTTGGATGTGCTGCTGGGTTATGAGCAAGCGCCCGGTGCCCGCTGGCCAGATGTCATTGCAGCGGGATCGGGAGTGCCAGTTGCCGATGTGATTGCGGCTTTGCCAATGACGAGCCTGAGTCACTCGTTGCTATCGACGGACCGCCGCGAGTCGGAATTGGACGAGGAATTCGTGCAGTCGTTCATCGGGGATTTGCGAAGTCATGCGTCTGTGGTTGTCGACATTTCACGAGACTGGGCGAGTCCAATTGCACAGGCAGCGCTGACAGCAGCCGACAAGGTTGTCGTGGTCATGACCAGTCATGTGCGCAGTTGTGCGAGCGCAGTCAGATTCCTCGAGTACCTCCAATCCCTGGATTCGCGCGAGCATGCCTGTGTCGCGGCTGTGCGCGAGGTTTCCTATGGCGCGTCAGCGGCAAGCATCAGGCGCGCGCTGCCGATTCCAGTCGCTGCACGGGTACCGCACATCCGGCGTCTGTCGCGCCTTGCCGAAAGCGGAACCCCCGGCGCTGTGGTGCCGCGGGCGCTTGCCAAATCGTCCCGCTTGATCCTCGCTCACCTTGGTGCCTGACATGCATCCAACCGACGGCTTGTGTGGTGTGAAACAGACTTTGGTGTCGTTGGTCCGCGATCACGCTGCAGCAAGGCCCGACAGCCCAGTGGATGCACATTTGGTGACCACGCTCGTCGCCAGCCAGCGGTTGATGCTGCCTCCCGAGCGACGCCATGACTTGATCGGCGAAGTTCTAGATGATGTCATCGGCGCTGGCCCTTTGGCTCCGTTGCTGCGCATCGATGGAGTCAGTGATGTTGTCGTCAACCGACACGATCGTGTGTATGTCGATGTCGGCAACGGGCTGGAGCGCGCTGCGGTCACATTCGCCGACGATGCTGCGGTCCGAGATTGCGCGGCGCGCTTGGCGCGCCTGGCTGGTCGCCGACTTGATGATGCACATCCATTCGTGGATGCACGCTTGCCCACGGGCGAGAGATTGCACGCGGTGCTGTCTTCTGTGTCTGTCAGCGGGACCTTGATCTCCATACGAGTGCCGCGAAAGACAGCGATGACGTGGTCGGAGGTGTCGTCGGCGTCTTTCCAGACCGAACGGCAAGCAGATTCGGTGATCGCGGCTGTGGGGGCGCGTGAATCGATACTGATCTCTGGCGGAACAGGCAGCGGGAAGACCACATTGTTGAATGCATTGCTCGGCGAATGCGCGCCGATGGATCGGATCATCGTGGTCGAAGACACCACTGAGCTCGCACCGGCCCATCCCCATGTGGTGCAGATGGAATGCAAACCGCCGAATGCTGAAAGTGCTGGCGGCGTCGCGTTGTCGGACCTGGTGCGGCACTCACTTCGGATGCGGCCAGACAGGCTTGTGGTCGGCGAGGTGCGCGGAGCAGAGGTCGTGGACCTGTTGATGGCGTTGAACACCGGGCACACAGGTTCGATGGCGACGATTCACGCGAATCGGCCCGCAGATGTGCCGGCTCGGATCGAAGTGCTTGCGGCAACCAGTGGGCTGAGCCGGCAGGGGTTGATGCAGGCGATTGCTTCAGCATTTGGACTGGTTGTGCACATGGATCGGGACCGCGCAGGCAAGCGCTATGTCAGAGAAGTTGCCAGAGTGACCTTGAACGCCGGTGAACTCACGGTGTATCCGTGTTGATCCCGCGCTTGTTCAGCCGCGTCGCCGAAGCACTCGCCAGCCACCGCGCACCAACCGCGGTTCGCAGATCGGATGCAGTCGATGTTGCTGGTTTTCTCCGTTTGCTGCAGATGATGCAGGCGGAGTTGCGTGCCGGAGCGTCGGCTATGGAAGCTTTCAAGGCCGCCGCCGCGCATGTGCGCATCGTCGATGTCGATGCGCGCTTCACCAACCCCTTCACGCGCTTGCGGTCGCGAGATCCGGAAGTGCAGCGAGTGCGCAAGTGCTGCGTGGATATGTGGGAGTTGCATCATGAGCGCGGGATGGCATTGGGGCCGTTGCTGGCGACCGCTGAACAGACTTTGGTGAGCGCCCGGGACGCCGCCGAGTTGGTGAAGCAAGAGACCGCGAGCGTGCGAGCAAGTGCCACGATGCTCACGGTTTTGCCGGTGATGTCGCCGCTGCTGGGGTTGGTGTTGGGGTGCAATCCGTGGCAGTGGCTGTTGTTCACCAAAGCCGGATGGTTAGTCGCGTTCGTCTCAACGATGCTGCTCTGCGCGAACCTCGTCGCGGTTTCTGCGATCGCCCGCGGAGCTGCGCGATGAGCGGCACCCAGATCAGATTCACACACGTGACGCAAGGATTCGCAAGGCTTCTGTCCTCGCCCGCGACCGCAAGCGCGATTGTGGGCGTGCTGGCGGCAGTCATTGCCGCAGGAACTTGGCGGCTAGCCGCTGGCGCAACGGTCACGATCGCGGCTTACGCAGTGCTGCGTCGATTGCCGACGAGGCAGGAAGCAAACCTGCGTCAGGCGGCGTTCGCAGATGGCCCGCTGCTGTGCGCTGTTGCTGCTGCGGTGGTGGCGGTTGGTGGCGACGAAGCAGATGTCGCGCGACTGTGTGCGCGAACGGCGCACGCGGCGCTCGCAGAGTTTTTCAACCAAGCAGCCGCTCGTATCCGGGCCGGTTCCCCGCCCGACATCGAATGGCAACGGATTGCCACCCATGCGCCCGAGTTGGCCCTTTTGTGCTCAGCCATGTCACACTCGGCGTAACGCGGAGTCAGTGCAATTCGGGCGTTGATGGCCGCGCAGTCGCTCCTGGAATCCGAATCGGCGCGGCAGCGAACCTCACGAATCAAACGCGCCGGTGTGCTTGCGCTGCTACCTCTGGGGCTGTTTGGCCTGCCCGGCTTCTTGTTGCTCACGGTCGTGCCTTTGGTCGCGTCCTATGTGCAGGGACTTTCGTTTCTCTGATGCGGATGTGGCGCAGTTCCACACACCGTTCCACACACCTTCCAATCGCATGAACCATGCACAGCAACACGAATACGTCAGATGCGAACCCGCCTCTCGCAGCAATCTTCGCCGACCATCACGGCGGCGCGCAGCAACGCGGTGCCGTCGATGTTCCGTTCAACCGTCCTCACGAAAACAAGGAG
>JBEHCB010000068.1:0-5209 GCA_041192885.1 Actinomycetota bacterium | reverse complement strand
CGCGCAAGCTCGTACGCGACATAAGCGATTGACAATCCGCCGAGGTCGCCGATGTTCTCACCGACAGTGAGGGCGCCGTTGACCTTGTTACCTGGGGTTTCGGCCGGCTCAAGCGCGTTGTATTGCTCGATGAGCATCTGCACCCGCTTGTTGAACTCGGTGCGGTCGTCTTCGGTCCACCAATCGCGCAGATTGCCGTCACCGTCATAGCGGGATCCTTGGTCGTCGAAACCGTGGCCGATTTCGTGACCGATGACCGCGCCGATGCCGCCGTAGTTGGCTGCGTCATCAGCATCCAAGTCGAAGAACGGCGGCTGCAGAATCGCCGCTGGGAACACGATTTCATTCATGCCGGGGCTGTAGTACGCGTTCACGGTCTGCGGGGTCATCATCCATTCGCTGCGGTCCAACGGCTTGCCGATCTTGGCGAATTGGCGCGCGGCCTCGAACTGCCCACCGCGGCGGATGTTGCCCATGAGGTCGCTGTCCGTGATGGTCAGAGACGAGTAGTCGCGCCACTTGTCGGGGTAGCCGATCTTGGGTGTGAACTTCGACAGCTTCTCCAAAGCGCGCTGTTTGGTTTCGTCGGTCATCCAGTCGAGAGTCTTGATCTGCTTCTCGTATGCCGCGACCAAGTTGGCGACTAATTCGCTCATTCGCTCTTTGGCAGCGGGCGGGAAGTGCGCGTCGACATACAGCTTTCCAGCGGCTTCGCCGAGGAGGGACTCGACCATGGCGACGCCGCGCTTCCAGCGATCGCGAATCTGCGGCTGGCCGGTCAACTCGCGGCCGTAGAAATCGAAGTTCGCGTCGACGAATGCGGACGACAAGTACGCCGAAGCATCCTTGACGATGTTCCAAGTGAGCCAATCGCGCAAGGTCTGTATGTCGGTCGCCTGCACCACCTGCGGCATCGCCTTGAAGAAGTCCATCTCGCGCACGACCAAAGTGGCGAACGCATAGGCCGGCATCTTGGCCGCATCCCGCCAGGTGTCGACATCGAAACCATCGAGCAACGTGCGGACTTCCTGCCAGGTGTGCTTGTTGTAGTTCGCGACGGCATCGCGGCGACGCACATTGTCGGTGTGCTTGCTGGCCAAGGCGGTCTCGAAAGCCATGATCCGCGCCGCTGCCGCATCAGCGTCAGCATGGTCGACCATCGCCAACGATCGGGCGATGTGGGCAACATATTTCTCGCGCAGTTGTGCGTATTGCTCTTCGCGGTAGTAGCTCTCGTCAGGCAGGCCGAGCCCATCTTGATAGAGATAAGCGATGGCGGTTGTCGGGTCGCCGTAGTCGGCCGTCACCCACATGCCCATCAGCCCGCCGACGCCGACATGCTCGAGGGTGCCCAGCACTCGGGCGAAGGAAGCCAGGTCGACGACCTCTTGAACCAGCGCAAGCTCGCCGCGGATGGGCTCCCAGCCCAATGCCTCGATGGCGTCCTCATCCATGAAACTGCGGTAAAGGTCGCCGATTTTGCGCTCGTCACTGCCGGCTGGCGCATTGCCTGCGGCAGCGGCCTCAACGATGTCGCGGATATTGACCTCGGAGAGGTCCCGAAGCTTGTGGAACGCGCCATCAATGGCCCGGTCGTCTGGGATGACGGATTCGGCCAGCCAGGCTCCATTCACATGCCGGTAGAGGTCATCTTGGGGGCGCACTGATTCCGCCAGGTGGGTCAAGGTGATGCCGCTCTTCATGGCCCTTCTCCGATACTTGATTAGCCGCATTGCGGTGGAGGCAGCGATTACTCGCAGTTGGCGGGAGCCTAATCCGCATTCCCGTGCGTCAAACCGGGACCACGCTTCGACGGATGCCTGTCTCGCGTGGGCCCGCACGAAGGAGGGATGACACGATGAAAAGTTCCACTGCTATGCGCGTTACCGCCGTTTTCTCCGCAACCATGGGATTGCTCGCGCCGCCGATGGCCATGTCTTCTTATGCGGCTGAAGCTGCCGCGGTCCTCAATGCTGCGGGCGGCACAACCGCCAGCAACGGCCTGCGGATCGACGCCGCTGATGGCGTCGTTCAGATCACCCGCGCCGGCAAGATCCAAGTAATGGACGATGCCCGCGTTCCGTCGGGCAATTTCGTCCCTTCAGATCTTTTGCAGAACACATTCTTGGTGTTGTCCACGTCGCCGGACCCGACAGTCATCGGCCTGAACACCAAGCTGACCACCCCGGGCATGGTGGCTTGGGACTCAGCTGTCAGCGCGGTTACATCCGCCGATGGCAAGAACGGGACCGTGACCAGCGTGATGACCAAAGATCTCGACGGCGACGTTGCGACCACCAGCGATATCTACAAGGTCACCTGGACGCTTACGGTGAAACAGCCGGGCCCGACGATGCGCAGTTCGTTCAAAGTGACGTTGCCTGTTGGCGGTCGTTCGGCACGGCTGTACTGGGTCACGACCCCCGACATGGGGTCGGTAACAACCTTCGGGTCGGCGAAGTTGCGCAACCCGAATGCAGTGATCATGGCCAGCACGCCGTCGGTGACGGATGCCGGCGCGGCAGTGGCAGCCGCTGCTAGGTCTGCGCAAGCAGTACACCAAGTCGTCAACTCGACCAAGTTCCGCTGGTTCGTCGGCTCGGCCTACTGCGTCATGGCTGACTGCGCTCCCGCGACCGAAGACCCTGCATATGGCGCACCAGCCGATGCGCAGGGCAACGCTGGCGGTTGGGTGATGCGCGGTGTCGACCTGCCCAACTGGGCAAGCACCTACACCACTGGCGAAGCAGGCGTCGGCGCTGACAACGTGTTGGCTATCCAGTTCCCGGCGATCACCGCGAGCTTCACTTTCCTCAGCGACTGGACTGTTGCGGGATTGGCAGCCACGAACACGTTGATGACCAATCTGCAGCGGGTGGCCCCCACCTTTGTCGTTGCGCCATCCCGGCTGAAGACCGGCAAGTCGGTGGCTGTTGTCACGAAGGTCGGATTCCCGGCGGCGACACTCGTGTCCATGACACCCCGAGTCTGCGCAGTGTCCGGCAAAGCGATCGTTGCCAAAGCAACTGGTGCTTGCAGCGTGAAAGCGCTGGTTGAAGGTGCCGCGGTCAAGAGCTTCGCGGTGACAGTCACCCGCTGATTGCTTCGGAAGCGACGGAAGGGGCACTCGCGTACAGTCAGGCGAGTGCCCCTTCCGCCTATCCCGAAAGTCGCATCGGGATTGGCCACCACCTTTCGGTCACTAAAGCAACGTAACTACCGGTTGTGGTGGTCCGGGTCGGTGCTGTCGAACATCGGCACGTGGATCCAGCGCATCGCCCAGGACTGGCTTGTCCTTGACCTGACAAACAATTCGGGCACGGCCCTGGGGTTGGTGACCGCGCTGCAGTTCGGGCCGTCACTGCTGTTCTCCGTTTTCGGCGGGGCGATTGCCGATCGCGCCAACCGGCGAGTGGTGCTGTTCCTGACCAACTCGGTGGGCGCGCTGCTTTCTTTGGTGCTCGGTTTGCTGGTGCTGGATGGCAGCGTCCGGATTTGGCATGTGTATGCGATCAGCGCCTTTGCAGGTTGCGTGTGGGCATTCGATGTGCCGTCGCGGCAGTCGTTCGTCAACGAGCTCGTGCCGCGAGACAACATGCCCAATGCAGTTGCTCTCAATGCGATGAGCTTCAACCTCGGCCGTTTGGTTGGACCGGCTCTCTCTGGCTATCTGATCTTGGTGGTGGGGACGGGCCCGAGTTTCATCATCAACGCGGCTTCGTTCATCCCGTTCTTGGTCGTCATCTGTTTGATCCGTAAGAGCGAGTTGTTCCCGCAGAAGCGCGCCGAAGACCGGGCCGAACCGATGTGGCAGCGAACCCGCGCTGGCTTCGCTTATGTGCGCACCCACCCGAGTCTCACGCGGTTGTTCATCATCATCGCGGTGGTCGGCTCGTTGGGCATGAACTATCAAGTGTGGATGGCGCTGATGGCCAAACACGAGTTCGGCCGCAATGCCGGCTCATTCGGAATCTTGGGTTCGGCGATGGCTGTCGGCTCGGTGCTCGGCGCATTGTTGGCGGCGCGGCGGCGCCGCAAGCCGAATCTGCAATGGGTGCTGGGTTTGGCGGTGATCTTCGCGATCGTGTTGGGAATCTCCGCATGCGCTCCCACATACGAGATCTACGCATTCACTTTGCCGCTGTGCGGCATGGTCGCGATCACAACACTCACCAGTGCTAACGCCACAATGCAGTTGAGCACGGAAGAAGGAATGCGCGGTCGTGTTGCGGGGATCTATTTCATGGTGTTCACCGGTGGTTCGCCGATCGGCTCGCCGTTGATTGGTTGGGTGGCCGAGCACTTCGGCACTCGATGGTCGATGGCTTTGGGCGCGGCCTCGGTGTTGGCGACGGCTCTCATTTTGCGCGCCGGGCTTCGGAAGGTGAACAACACGGTTCCAGTTGCACTGGGGGTGAGCCATGGGAGTTGACGAAGAATTCGCTGCCCGCGGATTCGGGATGACATCGCAAGACCTGACATTCCGGTGGTGGCAGCGGGTCCTAGGTGCGGCAGTCGGCCTGTGGCTGGGATGGGATTTCCTGTATTCCGCTTGGAACGGCCATTTGGTCCGCCAGGGCTTTGACTTGTGGTTGCCATATGCAGCTGTTGCCGTCGGAGTTTTCATCTTTCCGCGTTCGATGCGCTTTGCGATGCTGGTGTTGGCGGCGCTGTCGCCGCTTGCCGCGGTGATATCGCTCATCCGAGATTCCATGAACTCTGCGTTGTTGGCACTGTTGGTCGGAGCTGCCTGTGGCGCAGTGGCGGTGGTTATCCGGTGGTTCCGGCCCGAGCCGTTCGCCAAACCGTGGCCGGAGGCCAGCGAGGTGCCGGACTTCCTAGCCGACCGCCAACAACCGCCAGCCTCCTGAACTTTCCGCGCTGGCGGTTACCTCGGTCACACGCTCGCATGTTGCGGGTGTGGCACGGACCGGTTCCGACTTGGCGTGGAACCATGGGCACCTGTCATGCTCAGGCGTGCGCCGCACGCCGTGGCTCGTAGGTTGGGCGACGGTTGCGCGACGGATGGGCGATGGCTTCCACGACAGTGCTTAAACAGGGAGGTTGGCGGTGAGCGGTTACGTTCTCGGCACCGGCATCGATCTGCGATCGGAGCTTTCGCGCTCCAATCGGTCCGCACACCTGGCTTTGATCGACGATCTTCAGGCACGAATGCAGCGCGCCGCCGCTGGTGGGTCCGAAGCCGCGC
>JBEHCB010000067.1:0-4142 GCA_041192885.1 Actinomycetota bacterium | reverse complement strand
ACTCGAAGTGCGACCTGCGGCTGCCACAAAATCCCGGCGGCCAATGGCGCAGCCGCCACAAGCAGGTTCTTCACCCACTGCCGAGGGCGACAGATGCGAATGAGCGACGGCAGGCGCAGTTCTGCAGCAATCATCTGCACGTTTGCCTCCGTCGCGCCTGCGCAGTGGTCGGCCGCAGTGGTCGGCATCGCGAGGCGTTGCCCACGCTACCCAAATGTTGCTCTTGTGCAGGTGCGACAGCGGCGTTGATTTCGCGCTTACACTGCGGTGCCGACACCCAGCGGACGCATGAACTCCCCAACCCGATGTGGCAGCCGGCCTGGATTCAACAACTGACCTGCATGTGAACGAGGAGCCGACTGCCGTGGACGACGCTGGCACGAGTGCGGCGACGATTGAGGAATCCGAAGCCGAGGGCGGCGTTGAAGTCGCGGCGAAGCGCCGTCGCTGGCCTCGCCGCCTGCGCCGCATTGGATTGGCTTTCGCCATCGTTGCCGGCATCTGCGTCGTCGATGCGCAGAGCATTCCTGGCGATGACCCGTTCATCGTCAAGATGGGCATATGGGGTCGCGAGCGCGGACTGGGATTTGCGATCACTTGGTTCGAACAGGCGAAGTACTCCCTGCACCCGCCAACAACCGGCGGTACCGCATCCGTCGAACAAGCGTTGCAAGACAGTGGCTACACCAAAGCACCGGTTGCGCCAACAAAAGTCGAATACGACCCGCTGAGACCTATCGCAGAGGGCTCGCCAGTTCCGGGCGAAGGGCAGTGGCGAACCTTGATCGCGGTCGGCGATGAGCCCGTTATCAGCGCCGCACTACTTCGGCCGGATTCCGTGCACACTAGCTACCTGTCCGCTGTGGTGCGCATCAACCACACACGCGCACGACTTCAGCTGCATCCTGGATCGGAAGACCCGGGCGACGCGGATCGCTTTGGCATTCCGACGAAGATCACGAAAGACGATTGGTCGTCAATCATCGGCGGATTCAATGGCGGATTCAAGATCAAGGACGCACGCGGCGGCTTCTACCTCAACGGCGTGACAGCAGGCACCCTGACTGACGGAGCTGCATCGCTGGTCACATTCGCTGACGGTCGCACCACTGTCGGCCAGTGGGGACGTGATCTGACTCTGTCCGCCGACGTGGTCGCAGTTCGCCAGAACCTGCGGCTGCTGGTCGACGGCGGTGAGGTGACCCCGTCGGCGGATGCTGCAGTCAAGAGCACCTGGGGTGCGACGGTCGATGGCGCCTATCACGTGTGGCGCACCGGCATCGGGGTTCGACCCGACGGGGATCTGGTCTTCGTTCTTGGTGATGCGCTTTCAGCGCGCTCCCTCGCGCAGCTTCTCCAGGCTGCCGGCGCTGTGCGCGCGATGCAGTTGGACATCAACGAAGACTGGGCCGCGTTCTATTACTTCACACGCCCCGCGACCGATGCAACTGCGCGGCCGAAGGCGCACAAAGTCATCAAGTTCAAGCGGCCGCTCGAGAGGTTCTTCAGCACCGTGACTCGCGACTTCTACACCATCTCGCTGGTGCGCTGACCCAGAATCCAGCCAACTGCTCATCTCGGGCGGTTGTGCGCCAAGTCCCCGACGACGAAGGTCGCCGGCACCTAGCGTCGCATGCGTGCCTGCTAAGCCCCCCACATTCGCCGCCCAAGCCCGACACGACTCACCTTCAGTTGATCTCCGGGGCAACGGGAGCGGTGAAATTACGGCCGAACCCGCCAGTGCCAACACTCCCCCGCTGGCTCGCGGGCGCTGGGGCGATGAACAGCGGCAGCGCGAACGCCAACTCTTCGCGGTGATGGTCAACTCCGCCACCGACAACGACACCCGCATGACCGCGCGCAACGACATCGTCCTGCTCCACATGCCGTTGGTCGACTACTGCGCTCGGCGCTTCCGCGACCGTGGGGAACCCTTCGGCGACTTGGTTGGCTATGGCCTCATCGGATTGATCAAAGCCGTTGATCGGTTCGATCCATCACGCGGTCTGGAATTCTCAACCTTTGCGATGCCAACCATCATCGGCGAGATCAAGCGCCACTTCCGCGACCGCGCACGCCTTGTCCGGATCCCTCGGCGGCTGATCGACATCGCCAGCGAAGCCGCCGCGGCAACCTCCCGACTGCAAGCGGAGCTCGGCCGCCAACCAGAGCCAGCCGAGCTTGCCCGGCACATCGGCATCGACACTGCAGATGTCATCGAAGCTCAACGGACGACTTCCGCTCATGCAGTCACATCGATTGACTCGCTGCTAGCAGCCTGCGCCGATAACGGCGATTCATTGCCGCAGCAGCTTGTCGTGCAACCGTGGGAATTCGATCAAATCGAGTGGCGAGAGGCGCTACGACCCGCACTTCGATCGCTCAACGAAACGCAACGCCAGTTGCTGCAACTGCGATTTGTGGAGCAGATGTCCCAGGATTCGATCGCGCAGATTCTCGGAGTTTCACAAATGCATGTCTCGCGATTGCTGACTCGGCTCCTGAGCGACTTGCGTTCGCAGTTAGCAGACGCCGCTTAATCAGCAGCGGAACTGTTGTCGCGTCGACGCACTTGAGCTAACACCGCGAAGACTGCGGCTGTCACCGCGATGGCGATGATCGCGTAGCCGGCTGGGATGTATGCGGGGTTGCCCGACTGGGCCAAGGTGCTTCCGACCGCGATGACCAGGAATGCCTGAATGACTAGGAAGGGCGTGAATGCCCATCGACGATCTCGCGCCAAGCCGATTGTGACCGCGGCTATCGCGCCTGCATAGAGGACATACTCGACAACCAGGCTCACGGCAGCGGCTTGACGAGAGCCGACAATGGTCCATCCGCTGCTGTGTCGCGTGCTGAACGCCAGTGCAAGCGCATAGACGGCGGTTCCGGCTGCCTGCAATCCCCCAACAAGCACCGCTGCCAACCGCCAACGCGTGTGCGACCACGGACGGAATCGGGACATGGCACGAGCCTAGAACTCGGGGCTGGCTCCGTCCCGCCGCGCGAATCCGTGTCAATCGGGTCCTACGGACGCGCACTCTAAATCGGACAGTTCTGACAAAACTCTCAGAATTGTGCGCGTCCGCTTGTGAGGGTCGCACTGCTATGGGAGCATGAGCATCGTTGACTTTGACCACCAACGCATAAGCAGAGGCGAATTCGTTTCAGCCCCGACGGCTGCCCAACGGAATATCCGCCGTGCCAACTGGGTTGAAATCGAAGGAAACAACACTCTGACAGCACTATTGCGACTGGCCCAGGGCCGGTCGGGTTTCCCGTGCCGCATCCCCGGCAGGAAGGAGCATCGCTATGGACTGGCGACATGCTTCAGCCTGCCGTGACGCAGATCCGGAATTGTTCTTCCCGATCGGGACGACGGGCCCGGCGTTAGTTCAAATTGAGCAAGCTAAGGCCATCTGCCGTACGTGCCCGGTGATTGATGAGTGCCTTCAGTGGGCGCTGGACGCCGGTGAGGAAGCTGGGGTTTGGGGCGGGACCAGCGAAGACGAGCGCCGCCTGCTCAAGCGCCGCGCGTACCGCCCTGCGGCGATTCACTGACGCGTTTCACAGTTTCGAAGCCTTCAAACCGTGCCGCCGAGCGTTGGTATTCGCGTGGCTGCATCGGTGTCGCAAAAAACTTAAGTCAGTGCTTAATCGACGATCGTCAGCACATCGCCTTCTTGAACGACATCGCCAGGACGAACGGAGACTGCGCTGACAACCCCATCGGCGTCTGCGAAGACCGGGATCTCCATCTTCATACTCTCGAGCATCACCAATGTGTCGCCTGTGGTCACAGCATCGCCGACGGCCACCATGACCGTCAGCACATTGGCGACCATCTCGGCGCGATACTCGTGTGAAGGCATGAACCCAGGTCAGCTGTTGGGGCGCTTGCCGTGGTTGGCGCCGCTCTTCTTGCGAGCCTTCTTCTTGCGCGCGCGCTTGCTCATCAGTTGCCTCCTGGCCAATGGTGCGGGTCGATATCGGACCGGCACGGGCCGCAGCCCGCATCAGGTCGTTAGCGCTGAAGCCTAGACCGCGGCCGCGGCGAGTCCGCGGGCAGGCAGTTCACCTGCCCTGGCTGTGAATCTCGTCGCTGTAGACCGTCGAGGTCCCATCCGAATACAGCTGGGTCA
>JBEHCB010000066.1:0-4454 GCA_041192885.1 Actinomycetota bacterium | reverse complement strand
TCGCCGAAAGCGAAGGACTTGGCTGCGCAGTTGCGCCAGAACTGGGTGGTCGACTTCGACGACGCCGGCGCCATCGGCCGTCGCTATCGCCGTCAAGACGAGATCGGCACTCCGTTCTGCATCACCGTCGACTTCGACACTCTTGAGGACAACGCGGTCACCATCCGCGAGCGCGACTCGATGAACCAAGAGCGCGTGAGCTTGGACCAGGTGCAGTCATACCTGGCCGCGCGTTTGGTGGGTTGCTGAGTAAGGCGGCCGCATGGCTGAGGAGTTGATGACGGGCAGCGGCCCGCAAGTGGTGCTGGCGCCGATGGCCGGCATCACCAATGCCGCATTCCGCACTGTCTGCCGCGAGGCATCGTCGGCGATTGCTCCCGGGTTCGGGGCGGCGCGTTATGTCAGCGAGATGATCACATCCCGCGGTTTGATCGAGCGTCATGCAAAGACGCTTCGCTTGGTGCAGTTCGCACCGAGCGAGACTTTTCGCTCGTTGCAAATCTTCGGCGTCGACCCGGCGGTGATGGGGGATGCCGCGGCGATGATCGCCAGCGAGAACCTGGCCGATCACATCGACATCAACTTCGGCTGCCCGGTGCCAAAGGTCACGCGTAAAGGCGGCGGCGCTGCTCTGCCGTGGAAGACGCCGCTGTTCCGCGCCATTGTGGCCGCGGCGGTTCGCAATGCCGTCCGCAGTGACGGCACCCGCTTGCCGGTGACGGTGAAGATGCGCGTCGGCGTGGACGAGCAGCACATCACTTATGTCGATGCGGGGTTGGCTGCCGCGGAAGAAGGTGTTGCCTGGGTCGCGCTGCACGGGCGCACGGCGGCGCAGTTGTATGCAGGAGTCGCTGATTGGGAGCCGATCGGCCAGCTGGTGCAACTGCTGCAGCCGCATGGGGTGCCGGTGCTGGGCAACGGCGACATCTGGACCGCTCGCGATGCCGTGCGCATGATCGAGCACACCGGTTGCGCCGGAGTGGTGATCGGTCGCGGCTGTTTGGGTCGGCCGTGGTTGTTCGGGCAGATCGCCGCAGCGTTGGCGGGGACACCGGTGCCGGCAGACCCAGGTCTGGCGTTCGTGGTGAGGTGGTTGCGCGCACATGCTGCTGCGCAAGTGGACAGTTACAGCCGCAACCCTGATGAGCGCGATGGCTTCGACCCGCAGTTGGCGGCGATGCGCGACATGCGCAAGCACATGGGTTGGTATCTGAAGGGTTATGCGATCGGCCCGCGGATTCGCGCTGGGTTGTCCAATGTGGAGTCGCTAGCCGAGTTGGACGATTTCCTGGCGCAGATCGACATCGACCAGCCAGCCGATGAGGACATTAGTCAGAGGCCGCGCGGGCGCACATCGTCGGTGAAGCCGGTTAGCGTGCCGCAAGGATGGCTGGAATCTCGCGATATCCCCGAGGGGTTCGTGATGGCTGCGGCGGAATCGGATGTCAGCGGTGGTTGAGCCAGCTGGTCCGGACGATGCGGCGCCCTTGCACGGCGCAGGTGAATCTGGCACCCGGGATTCCGCAGCACGACACCCGGATAACTCGGCGACTGCATCTGCCCGCTGGCCGGGTAACGACAAGCCGCACCGCATCACGATGGGCATGCGCCCGTGTGAGGAATCGGATTGGCTGCTGCGCGGCCCGGTAGCGTCAGCATCAATCGCGCAGAAGCAGCAGGTGCTCGCAGACCACCACGCCCAGGTGTTTGTGATGACCGACGCCGGTGAAGCCGGTGCTCGCGAAGCTGCGGAGATGGTTGCGCATGCGTTGGGGGTTGATCTGGCCACCGCGCAGTTGCTAGAAGGAGATGCCGGAGCAGCTGCACCAGCGATGCACCCACTTGAAGTTGCTGCTCGATTGGTGGCGGAAGACCTGGTGGTCATGAGCCCGGCCGACGCCGGCCAAGAGTCCGAGTATGTGCTGACTGCCGCAGTGGTGTGCTCGCCTTCGCGTTGGGACCTGCGGGAGAAAGTCGGCCGGACAATGCGGGAGATCCACCAACCCGTCCCCGATTACGACACCATCGCCGCCCCGACTGACCGTTTCTTCACGCGGCTGCACGAAGGCGACATCATCGAGCGCACCAACTGGACGGTGTTGGACAACCCCACAGGGTTCCAGCCGACACCTGGGCCCAGTTGGGATGTGACCATCGCCGAATTGTCGGACTCACAACTGTTGCAGCATCTGTGGTTGCGCCTGGAGCGGCAAACACTGCGCCGACTTCCGGCAAGCGGCTCGGTTCTGTTCACCATCCTCACCGAATGCGCGCGCCTGGACGAGGTGTCGCGTTTGGGTGCGAATGTGATGCGGCAGTTGGCGCTGTGGGTCGGCACCACAGGGCAAGATGTGCGCACATATCGCGGTTGGGGAGCGCAAGCGCCCCGGGTGGCCGCGGCATTGGAGGCAGCGTGTTCTTCTTCCGGCCATTGAGGTGGCTGCGCAGATTGGTGACCTTCATCGTGGTCGCCATCCTCGGCGCTCTGGGCTATCTGGCCGCGATGAACTACATGTCCGCGCGGGTGCACGACACAGCTGGCTCCGATGCGATCGTTGTGTTGGGTGCGGCGCAGTTCAATGGCAAGCCGAGCGAGCTGTTCGCCAACCGGCTGGACCACGCGCGTTCGCTATACAAACAGGGCATTGCGCCGCGGATCGTGACGGTCGGCGGCAAGTTGCCCGGCGACAACTTCACTGAAGCGCAAGCCGGCCGCGACTACTTGCGCGCGGCAGGCGTGCCGTCGAAGGCGCTGGTCGTGGTGCCCTCAGGCGACAACTCCTGGAATTCCCTGCAGGCTGTGGCCTCGAAGTTGGCACCGGCGAGCGAGGTGTCGATCACCCTGGTCACCGACCCCGCGCACATGGCGCGGGTTTACGACATGGCGCGGGCACTCGGCTTCAAAGAAATTCGCCGCAACTCCACAGTCGACGGCGCTGGAACAAAGTACGCGGCCGGTCGGGTGTTGCACGAATGTATCGGCGCCGCGTGGTTCAGCGTAGGGCAGCGGTGGCTGGGATGACCGAAGAGATCAACTCGCCGGGGTACACCGGCGACGATGAAGAGCGGTGGGTTTCCGAGCCGCCTAAGCGAGCGGGGCGCACGGCATTCGCCCGCGATCGCGCGCGCGTGCTGCACTCCGCCGGATTGCGACGATTGGCAGCCAAGACTCAGGTCATCACCGCGGGTCAGTTCGACTTCCCGCGAACGCGATTGACGCACACCTTGGAAGTTGCGCAGATCGCCCGCGAGCTTGGTGCGGTACTCGGCTGCGATGCGGACTTAGTTGAGGTTGCGGGTCTGGCACACGATCTCGGTCACCCGCCCTTCGGCCACAATGGTGAGGACGCACTGCACGAGATCAGCACCGATATAGGCGGGTTCGAAGGAAACGCGCAGAGCCTGCGGGTGATGACGCGACTGGAAGCAAAAACCTTCGCCGGCGACGGTCACACACGAGCACGTGCGAGCGTCGGTTTGAACCTGACTCGGGCGACACTGGATGCGATGATCAAGTATCCGATCGATGCGGCGACTGCCGCGGCGCGAGGGGTGCGCAAGTTCAACGCTTACATGGACGACCGCGATGTGTTCGATTGGGTCCGCCTATGTGCTCCGCAATCTGCGGACGGCAACCCGCGCGTGAGTTTTGAGAGCCAGGTCATGGACTGGGCGGATGACGTCGCCTACTCAGTGCACGATGTTGAAGACGCCATCCACGCGGGTTGGTTGCGCCTGGATGCGTTGACCAGCCGCGATGAGCGCGATGAGATGGTGCGCATCGCTCAGTCGAGTTTCGCTCGGGGCGCTTCTGACGCGGAATTGCTCGCTGCAATCGACCGGCTGGTGCAGTTGCCGTATTGGGTTGGCGAATACGACGGCAGCCACCGCTCGCTGGCCGCGTTGAAGAACCTCACCAGCCAACTGATCGGGCGGTTCTGCACCGCTGCTCACACGGCGACGCGAGCCGAGCATGGCGACGGCCGGCTCACCCGCTACAACGCGAATCTGGTGACACCGGTGGAGCAGCGCCACGAGGTCGCGATGCTGAAGTCAATCGCCGTTCACTTCGTCATGCGCCGCAGCGGCGCCGAGGCGATGTATGCAGACCAGCGCCAACTGCTGCACGAGCTGGTCGCTGCCATGCGGGCGGCCGGCCGCGACGGCTTGGAGGAGTGGCTGCGGCCCATGTGGGACGAGGCAGCCGCAGCAGGTGACGATGCCGGGATGTATCGGGTGGTTTTGGACCAAGTGGCGTGTTTGACCGATATCTCCGCGGTGCAGTGGCACCGCAGATTCGCCGCTGCCCGCTGACAAGGCGCGCGAATAGGCTTTGCGGCTATGGCCCGAATTCGCGATGAGGACGTGGCGACAGTTCGCGCCACCGCCGACCTGCGCGATGTGGTCGGCGAGTATGTGACGCTCAAATCCGCCGGCGGCGGAAGTTACAAAGG
>JBEHCB010000065.1:0-2938 GCA_041192885.1 Actinomycetota bacterium | reverse complement strand
GCCCGGCGCGCCCAGACCGCGCAGGACAAGAAGTTTCCGCACCTCATCCACATCGAAGACGGTCGGCTGATGCCCAACGTGGCACGCCTGCGCGGCCATGAGAAGTACCGCGTCTTCACCGGTTCGCCGAAGGCGACCCCGGAAGAGCGCATGGCCTGGCTGCGATCGCTCGGCCACGGCGACCAGACCCCCACCACCGAGGAAGCGTTCGACATCGGCAAGGCGTCGCCGGCCGAGATGATCGCGTTCGCAGCTTCCGAGTACGGCGTGCAGTTCCCTGCCGACATGCACCACAACAAGATGCGCTCCGAACTGCGACGGCTGGCGGCCGAGGCGGGCAACTTGGCGTGACGAGGTGACCCATGGCCGTGTCCGTTGAGACCATCATCAACAACGTCGCTCGCACGTTGCTGGACACGGCTTTCCGCACCTGGACGCGCGCCGAGCACGTCGCCAACCTCAACGACGCGATCCGGCTCATCTGCGGTGACTTCAAGCTCGACGCCTACCCGAAGCGCGAATTTGTCACCCTGGTGGCCGGCATCGCGCAAGATCTGCCCGCCGGCGGCGTTGCGTTGATCGACATCACCGACAACGAGGTGTCGAAGCGCTCCGTGACGCAGACGGATCTTGCGATCCTGCAAGAAGAGAATCGCTTCTGGCCGCGCGGCACGCAACAGGCCGAGGTGGAGAACTTCGCTGCGGACCCGCGCACGCCGCGCAAGTTCTACGTGTTCCCGCCCAACGACGGCTCCGGCAGCGTGCGCATCACCTACGGCGCCATCCCGGACGAGCTCACCGGCTCCAGCGGCGAGAGCGTACCGCTGAGCGATGCCTTCCAGTACGCGATCGAGCGCATCATGCTCTCGCTGGCGTTCACCAAGAACACCGCGCGCCAAGACCTCAGCAAGTCGCAAGCCTTCATGAACGAGGCCCGCTTGGCCCTCGGCCTCAAGTCGCAAGGTCAAGTGGCTGTCGCACCGAAAACGTCGCAATCGCCGGGGGTGGCATGACGACCTTCGTCAACGTCTTCGATCAGATGGCCTCGGTCGCGCTCGTTGTGCGCAAGGCGCCCACCACGCTGCTGCGTCGCGCCTACGTGAAGGCGTACCGCGACTGGTGCGCCGAGACGCGCTGGCTGCGCGACACCGTGCCGGGGCAGACCGTCGCCGGCACGATGGTCTACGACCTGGGCAGCGACCCGTATCTGGAGATCATCAGCGTGCGCGCGGCGTCGTGCACGCCGCTCCAAGGCATTGGGCAGGCCACGCCGCGCACGCTGCCGCTGCAGCCGCAGGACTCCAGCCTCTGGGATCCGAACGCGCAGTCGAGTCGGCCGCAACGCTACTGCTACATCCCCGAAGGGCAGATCGCGTTCTACCCGACGCCCGACCAGGCCTACAACATGCTGGTCACGGTGGTGCTGCAGCCCAAGGACGGCGTTGCGCAGGTGCCCAGCGAACCGCTCAAGAAGTACAGCACCGGCATCGAGGCAGGTGCGCTCATGCACCTGCTGCGCATCCCCGGCCAACCCTGGACCGAGCCAAAGATGGCCGAGAAGTACGAGGCCATCTGGAACTCCGCAGTCAGCAACGGCAAGGCCGACGTGCAGCGCGCCTACAACGAAGGCTCGCAGCGCGCTCGCCCGCGCCCCTTCGTGATGGGACGATGACATGGCCTTCGGACTGACCCCCGCCGGCAGCGGCTTCCCGCCGCAAGCCGCCGACGCCTTCCCCAACTACATCCAGTTCCAGTACGAGGGTGTGGATCTCGGGTTGCCAGACATCGACACGGTGGATTTTCAAGGCAGTGTCTTCGTTTCGCGCGGGGACGGCGAGAACTCCAACAAGGTGACGGTGGTTGTCGGGTCCAACCCTTCAACCCCCACGCCTTCAGGGGCGCAACCGCTCATGGCTTTCCGCAACAGCGGCAGCGGGGGCGGCAACGGGATCAACGCTTGGACGGCAGTCTCGTTGGTGGCCGACGCCACCGTTGCGCAGTACACCGACAGCACGAATCGGTTGGTGTTTGCCTCGCCCGGCGTCTACAAAGTGACAATCGCGACGCGGGCGACGGTGGACGCTCTTAGCCAGATCCAAACGATCACAGTGAGTTCGCCAACCGGAAGCGTTCCGGATGCGTGGACGGAAGGATCCCGGCACTACGTCAGCAACCTCGGCACGCAACTGCAATTCGACTTTGTGGACGTGTTCTTGCTTGACATGCAAGCCGGCGATCTCACGCGCTCGTTCCAGGTCACCACGGATAACGCCGAAGGTTCGCTGTCGGTTGCACTAGCCGTTGAAGTCGTGAAGCTGTCGTGACAGATGAAGATCACGCTGAGCAACCCCCGCGGAGAAGTGCCCCGGCTGGAGCCGAACGCACTGCCCGAGAACGCCGCGCAAGCGGCGATCGGCCCGCGCCTGCTCACCGCCGGCATCTCGTCGTGGCAGCAGTTTTCCAGCGTGAAGACGTTGGCTACACCCGCGCCGGTGCGCACGATCTACCTGCTCAACGACAAGTGGTTGTCGTGGGGTGTCGACGTGGATGTGGCGCGCGGCATTGTGCCGGGCGACAACACCTACCGCGTGTACTTGACGGCGCCGTCGCTCTACGGCCAACCGCGTTGGACGAACTACGCTCTTGCAACTACCGGGGCTGAGCCGTACCCGGTCACCACGCGCCCTCTTGGCGTGCCCAACCCAGACACGCCGCCGTCGCTGACAGTCGGCGTGGACACCACGGCCACCACCTTCTCGGTGGACATCACCGACAACGGCAACCAGCTTGCCGACTCGTGGACGATCTCGCCGGTAGTGCCCTTCACGGACTGACCCATGGCCTACGAAAGCTCAGTCACCCAGGTGGCCGATCCGCTCGGCGGCTCCGGTACCGTGTACCAGCTGCGGTGGCGCGACACCACCGGTGGCCAGATCCC